>NZ_JBJZOM010000076.1:0-204 GCF_047200695.1 Streptomyces callyspongiae | reverse complement strand
CTCAAAGATTGTTCGGCGGCGTCCTACTCTCCCACGAGGTCCCCCTCGCAGTACCATCGGCGCTGAAAGGCTTAGCTTCCGGGTTCGGAAAGTAACCGGGCGTTTCCCTCACGCTATAACCACCGAAACACTAGCCGGACCCACAAAAAGCCCGGAATTCTAGCGAACAAGCACTCTGTTCAATTGAAACAAACTGGTTGTTGC
>NZ_JBJZOM010000075.1:0-211 GCF_047200695.1 Streptomyces callyspongiae | reverse complement strand
CGGGAGACCGGCACCACCGTCTTCATGGTCCTGCACGCCGCCCTCGCCGCACTCCTCACCCGACTCGGCGCCGGCACCGACATCCCCCTCGGCACCCCCGTCGCAGGACGCACCGACCAAGCCCTCGACGACCTCGTCGGCTTCTTCGTCAACACCCTCGTCCTGCGCACCGACACCTCCGGCAACCCCACCTTCCGCGAACTCCTCCACC
>NZ_JBJZOM010000074.1:0-227 GCF_047200695.1 Streptomyces callyspongiae | reverse complement strand
TCGGCGAAGGCGTCGCCGGCCATGCCTGCGGTGAGGGTCTGGCCGTCGGCGGGGTCGATGAGGAGGAAGGAGCCGGTGCGGCGGCTGTCGGCGTAGGCGTCGACGGGCAGGGCCTGTGCGGTGCGCAGGACGACGCGGCCGATCTCGTTGGCGACGAGTTCTCCGGGTGCGGGGTGCTGGGAGAGGTCGTCGAGGGTGAGCCGGGAGGGGATGTCCTTGACGATCGC
>NZ_JBJZOM010000073.1:0-237 GCF_047200695.1 Streptomyces callyspongiae | reverse complement strand
GTGTGCTGCGGCGTGTGCTGGAGCAGCACGACGGTCTGCGGACGCGGTTCTTCCGTGAGGGCGGACAGTGGTCCGCCGAGGTGGTGGGTCTGCCGGAGGAGGTGCCGTGGGAGGTCTGTGACCTGTCGCAGGTGCCGGAGGGTGAGCGTGAGGCGCGTGTGCTGGAGGTCGCCCGGCGGACCCAGGCCGGTCTGGACCTCTCCCGTTCCCCCCTCCTGAACGCCGTTCTCTTCACCG
>NZ_JBJZOM010000072.1:0-240 GCF_047200695.1 Streptomyces callyspongiae | reverse complement strand
CCTCCCGGCCGCCCCCGGCCCCGTCGTCCCGGGCACCCTCCCGGGTGGGCGGGGCCCCGCCCACCGGCACCCGGACCGCACCGGCTCCCGCCGCCTCGACGACCCGGCCCACCGGACGGCCCGCCCGCCGCGCCAGGACCCACCGCAGCACCGGACGCACACCCTCCCCCACCAGCAGCGCCAGCGTGAGATACAGCAGCAGCGCCAACCACAGATACCCCGGCCACGCCACGACCCGCT
>NZ_JBJZOM010000071.1:0-248 GCF_047200695.1 Streptomyces callyspongiae | reverse complement strand
ACGGAGCCCGCCTGGGACGAACTCCCCGTCCAGTACGCCGACTACGCCCTGTGGCAGCAGGAGATGCTCGGCGACGCCGACGACCCCGGCAGCGTGCTCGCCACCCAGCTCGACCACTGGCGCACCGCCCTCGCCGACCTGCCGGACCGGATCGAACTGCCCGTGGACCGGCCCCGCACCTCGGACCCGGACCGCTCGGGCGGGCTGCACACGTTCCACCTCGATCCGCCGTTGCACGCGCAGGTGGA
>NZ_JBJZOM010000070.1:0-255 GCF_047200695.1 Streptomyces callyspongiae | reverse complement strand
CCGTCGGCGCCGCGGGGCAGCTTCGGCAGCGGCACCCTCACGTGCCGGGTCGTCGGCCCGTTCAGCACCCCCCAGGTGCCCGCACCGACCGTGACCAGACCCGTCGCCCCGGCACCGGCCGCCACCGCACGCGCCACGAACACCCGGCGCGAGGACACCCCCACCGCACCCGGACCCGGCCCCGGAGCAACAGCACCCCCCGGAGCAGCGGCGGCCCCCGCCACGGCATCCGCACCCGTGCCCGCGCCGTCGACG
>NZ_JBJZOM010000069.1:0-256 GCF_047200695.1 Streptomyces callyspongiae | reverse complement strand
TCACGAGCGGGTAGAGCCTTTTCCCGGCAGGTTCGCCTGCGACAGATACGCGGCAGCTCGGCGCAGGACCTCGTTCTCCTGCTCCAGCAGCCTCACGCGCTTCTTCAGCTCGCGGTTCTCCGCGGACTCCGACCTGGTGACGCCGGGCTTCTCGCCGTCCTCGACGGCAGCCTGGCGCATCCACTTCGACAGCGTCATCTCATGGACGCCGAAGTCCTTCGCGATCTGCGCGAGGGTGACGCCCTTCTCGCGGTTG
>NZ_JBJZOM010000068.1:0-270 GCF_047200695.1 Streptomyces callyspongiae | reverse complement strand
CGAGAAGCCCCGTCGGTCGATGACCGACGGGGCTCCCCATCTCAAAAATTGTTCGGCGGCGTCCTACTCTCCCACGAGGTCCCCCTCGCAGTACCATCGGCGCTGAAAGGCTTAGCTTCCGGGTTCGGAAAGTAACCGGGCGTTTCCCTCACGCTATAACCACCGAAACACTATGAAACACACAAAACCAGGAAAACCCCACCGCCCGGAACCACACACACCAACAGTGCGCATAGCTCGGACGAAACAGGATCCTCGACCGGTTGCGGT
>NZ_JBJZOM010000067.1:0-272 GCF_047200695.1 Streptomyces callyspongiae | reverse complement strand
CGGGCCACGCGCACGACGTCGTCACGGAACTCTTGGGGATAGGGAACTGGCACGGCTACATCCTTCCAGGCCGCCCTACGGGCAAGCCAGAGCAGATGTCACCCGACCATGCAGCAGTCCTGATGGTCGGCTCTTCTCGAATGAGCGAGGAGACTTGGTACTGAACTTGAATGAGTGAAGTCATACTGTTCGGCTGCGAGTTGAGGGGGGCGCGCGGTAGTCCTGTGGGATGAGGTACGCGCAGGGTGGTGGGATGACCGACGCCGTACGGG
>NZ_JBJZOM010000066.1:0-274 GCF_047200695.1 Streptomyces callyspongiae | reverse complement strand
CTGGCCGCACCGCCCGAAGGGCCCGCGGCCCTCCCCTTCGCCGTGCTGGCGCTGTGGTCCCTCATCGGCTTCGCCATCACCTACCGCATGATGGCCCGACGCCCCTGATCCACACCCGGCGCTCCACCGCGTAGGCACACACGTCCCCGTCAGCTCCACTGGCGGGGACGTTCGTGTGCGGGAGCCGTTCCGTCACGGACGGACAGCCCGCCCCACTCCGGTTGCGATCCCCACCGAACTGCGAGCAGACGGGACTTCTCTCATGCAGCTCCGG
>NZ_JBJZOM010000065.1:0-293 GCF_047200695.1 Streptomyces callyspongiae | reverse complement strand
AAGTTCGATCTGACGGTGGCGTTGACGGAGCACACCGGCCCGGACGGCACTCCCGCAGGACTGACCGGCCACGCCGAATACGCCACCGACCTCTTCGACCACACCACCGTCGAAACCCTCCTGAACCGCCTCACCCACCTCATCCAGCACAGCGTCACCCACCCCGACACCCCCCTGCACACCCTCGAACTCCTCACCCCCACCGAACACACCACCCTCACCACCGACACCCACACCACCACCGACCACCCCACACCCACCTGCGTCCACGACGCCTTCGCCGCAGCCGCCGC
>NZ_JBJZOM010000064.1:0-376 GCF_047200695.1 Streptomyces callyspongiae | reverse complement strand
CAGCTCCTCCGGATGGATCAGGACCTGGACGTCGACGCGTTCCGGGACGCCTGGTCGCAGGTCATGCGACGGCACCCCATCCTGCGCACCAGCTTCTGGGAGACCGAGAGCAACGATCGCTACCAGCTGGTCTGGGACGACGCCCGGGTCCCCCTCGAGGTCGAGGACTGGCGCTCCAGGACCCCCGAGGCCCAGCAGGAACAGCTCCAGGAATACCTCCAGAAGGACCGCACCCGGGGCTTCACCCCGCAGGACATGCCGCAGTGGCGGATGCTCCTGGTCCGCACCGCCGACGCCACCTACCAACTGGTGTGGAGCGCCCACCACGCCATCCTGGACGGCTGGAGCATCAGCCGGGTGATGAGCGAACTCGTCG
>NZ_JBJZOM010000063.1:0-382 GCF_047200695.1 Streptomyces callyspongiae | reverse complement strand
ATGGTCTGGCAGGTCGACGTCGACGAGGACCTGGACGTCGACGCGTTCCGGGACGCCTGGTCGCAGGTCATGCGACGGCACCCCATCCTGCGCACCAGTTTCTGGGGGACCGAGAGCAACGACGGCTACCAGCTGGTCTGGGACGACGCCCGGGTCCCCCTCGAGGTCGAGGACTGGCGCTCCAGGACCCCCGAGGCCCAGCAGGAACGGCTCCAGGAATACCTCCAGCAGGACCGCAGCAAGGGCTTCGACCCGCAGGACATGCCGCAGTGGCGGCTGCTCCTGGTCCGCACCGCCGACGACCGGCACCAGATCGTGTGGAGCGCCCACCACGCCGTCCTGGACGGCTGGAGCCTCAGCCTGATCCTGAACGACGTCGTGC
>NZ_JBJZOM010000062.1:0-393 GCF_047200695.1 Streptomyces callyspongiae | reverse complement strand
CTGGACGTGGTAGACGCCCTCGCCCTGGGCGAAGCTGCTCTGGAACCACAGGCCCTGCTGGATGGGGGTCTGGGGGTAGCAGTCCTCCAGCGGGCGCGGCAGCGTGCTGCGCCGCCACTCGGGCAGTTCCCGCAGCCGGCCCACCAGGGCGTTGATCTGCTCCTGGTCGAGTCCGCTCAACGGCAGGTCGGACGGGCTGTAGCCCACCGCCTCCGGCCGCCGCGCCTCGGCCACCAGCTCCCGCAGCACCGCGAGCGTGCGCTCCGCGACCCGCGCGATGGTCTCCTCCCGGTGCGCGGACTCGCTGTAGGTCCACTCCATCCGCAGCCGGCCGTCCTGCACCCGGCTGACGATGTCCACCAGATACGGCCGCCGGTTCGCCGGATCCCAGTC
>NZ_JBJZOM010000061.1:0-409 GCF_047200695.1 Streptomyces callyspongiae | reverse complement strand
CGCATCTGGATGCGTTGGAGTCGGAGGCGGTCCACATCTTCCGGGAGGTGGCCGGCGAGTTCGAACGGCCGGTGATCCTCTTCTCCGGAGGCAAGGACTCCATCGTCATGCTCCACCTGGCGATCAAGGCCTTCGCCCCCGCCCCCGTACCCTTCTCCCTCCTCCACGTCGACACCGGCCACAACTTCCCCGAAGTCCTCGCGCACCGCGACGCCACCGTCGAACGCCACAACCTGCGCCTCCACGTCGCCCTCGTGCAGGACTACATCGACAACGGCACCCTGCGCGAACGCCCCGACGGCACCCGCAACCCCCTGCAGACCGTCCCCCTCCTCGAAGCCATCGACACCGGCCGCTACGACGCCGTCTTCGGCGGCGGCCGCCGCGACGAGGAAAAAGCCCGCGCCAA
>NZ_JBJZOM010000060.1:0-428 GCF_047200695.1 Streptomyces callyspongiae | reverse complement strand
TTCCCGGCGGGGTTGGTGGACGAGATGTTCGCTGCGTACTGCTCGGTGCTGGAGCGGCTTGCGGGGGATGAGGTGCTCTGGTCCGAGGGGCCGGGTTCGTTGGTGCCGGTGCGTCAGCGTGAGTTGGTGGCGTCGGTCAATGACACGGCGGGTGCGGTGCCCGGGGGGTTGCTGTATTCGGGTGTCCAGGAGTGGGCTCGGGAGGAGCCGGAGCGGGTCGCGGTCGTGGATGTCGACGGCGAGTTGTCCTTCGGTGAGGTGTGGGCGCGGGCCTGTGGTGTGGGTCGGCGGTTGCGTGGTCTGGGTGTGGGTCCGAACCAGTTGGTGGCGGTGGGTCTGCCGAAGGGGCGGGCGCAGGTCGTTGCCGCGCTGGGGGTGATGCTGGCGGGTGGCGCGTATCTGCCCGTCGACCCCGAACTCCCCGCCGA
>NZ_JBJZOM010000059.1:0-431 GCF_047200695.1 Streptomyces callyspongiae | reverse complement strand
CCGTGGGCATGGTCATCGGTCCGCAGGAGGTCGCCTCCGCCAAGCAGGAGGGCATCTTCGACTTCAACCGCTCCCTGCCCGTGCCGCGCAGCGCGCTCATCGCCTCGGACGCCACCGTGGCGCTGCTGACGGCGCTGCCGGGCATGCTGGTGGCCCTGCTGGTCGCCAACGCGCGGTTCGACCTGGCCCTGAACATCAGCCCGCTGGTCGTGCCCGCGATCCTGCTGACCGCGTTCGCGGCCGTCGGGCTGGGCTACGGGATCGGCTACGGCCTCTCACCCGCCGTCGCGCGGATGATGTCGCAGCTCGTGGTGTTCGTGGCACTGATGTTCTCGCCCATCACCTTCCCGGCCTCGCGCCTGCCCGACTGGTTCGCCGCCGTGCACCAGGTGCTGCCCTTCCAGTACATGGCCGAGAGCGTCCGCGACACC
>NZ_JBJZOM010000058.1:0-441 GCF_047200695.1 Streptomyces callyspongiae | reverse complement strand
CGTGCGGAGGCGGTGCGGCCGTTCGACCTGGCGCGGGAGATCCCGTTCCGCGCCCGCCTGTTCCGCACAGGACCCGAGGACCACGTGCTGCTGCTCGTCATGCACCACATCGCCGGCGACGGCTGGTCCATCGGCCCCCTGCTCCGGGACCTGGGCGACGCCTACACCGCCCGGCTGGCCGGAACCGCACCCGGCTGGCAGCCACTCCCCGTCCAATACGCCGACTACACCCTCTGGCAGCAGCAACTCCTCGGCACCCCCGACAACCCCGACAGCCTCCTCGCCACCCAACTCGACCACTGGCGCAAGACACTGACCGGACTCCCCGAAGAACTCACCCTGCCCACCGACCGGCCCCGCCCCGCGGAACCCAGCGGACGAGGCGCCGACGCACCCCTGACCCTGGACCCCGCACTCCACCGGCACATCGCGGAACTGGCC
>NZ_JBJZOM010000057.1:0-461 GCF_047200695.1 Streptomyces callyspongiae | reverse complement strand
GAACGCGTCTTCTCCCTCCGCGACGAATTCGGCGGCTGGGACCCCCGCCGCCAACGCCCCGAACTCTGGCAGCTCTACAACGGCCGCCACTCCCCCGGCGAACACGTCCGCGTCTTCCCCCTGTCCAACTGGACCGAACTCGACGTGTGGCAGTACATCGGCCGCGAGAAGATCGAACTCCCCGCCATCTACTACGCCCACCAACGCGAAGTCTTCTCCCGCGACGGCATGTGGCTCTCCCCCGGCCACTGGGGCGGCCCCACCGACACCGAGAAGGAAACCCTGCAGACCCGCACCGTGCGCTACCGCACCGTCGGCGACATGTCCTGCACCGGCGCCGTCGACTCCGACGCCGACACCAACGAAGCGATCATCACCGAGATCGCCGCATCACGCCTGACCGAACGCGGCGCGACCCGCGCCGACGACAAGATGTCCGAAGCCGCCATGGAAGACCGCAA
>NZ_JBJZOM010000056.1:0-466 GCF_047200695.1 Streptomyces callyspongiae | reverse complement strand
ACCTCACCACCAGCGGCTCCAGCGGCAACTACCGCATGGAGGACAACCAGCGCGGCGGCCACACCACCCACGACGAGGACAACGGCGACGCGGTCTTCACCGACGCCGACGACGTCTGGGGCAACGGCAGCCCCTCCAACGCCCAGACCGCCGGTGTCGACGCCCACTACGGCGCCGCCCTCACCTGGGACTACTACCTCAACGTCCACGGCCGCGAAGGCATCCGCGGCGACGGCGTCGGCGCGAGCAGCCACGTCCACTACGGCAGCTCCTACGTCAACGCCTTCTGGCAGGACTCCTGCTTCTGCATGACCTACGGCGACGGCGAGAACGACCAGAAGCCGCTCACCTCCATCGACGTCGCCGCCCACGAGATGAGCCACGGCGTCACCTCGCACACCGCCGGCCTGATCTACAGCGGCGAGTCCGGCGGCCTCAACGAGGCCACCTCCGACATCATGGCCGC
>NZ_JBJZOM010000055.1:0-523 GCF_047200695.1 Streptomyces callyspongiae | reverse complement strand
CTGATGGCCGTGCACGCGCACCCCGACGACGAGTCGAGCAAGGGCGCGGCGACCATGGCGAAGTACGTGTCCGAGGGGGTGGACGTGCTGGTCGCGACCTGCACGGGCGGTGAACGCGGCTCCATCCTCAACCCGAAGCTCCAGGGTGACGCCTACGTCGAGGCGAACATCCACGACGTGCGCCGGCGGGAGATGGACGAGGCGCGGGAGATCCTGGGGGTGAAGCAGGCGTGGCTGGGTTTCGTGGACTCCGGGCTGCCGGAGGGTGATCCGCTGCCGCCGCTGCCCGAGGGATGCTTCGCGGTGCAGGACGTGGAGGTGGCGGCGGAGCCGCTGGTACGGCTGATCCGGGAGTTCCGTCCGCAGGTGATCACCACCTACGACGAGAACGGCGGCTACCCGCACCCCGACCACATCATGACCCACAAGGTGTCGATGGAGGCCTTCCACGCGGCCGGCGACCCGGACCGCTACCCCGACGCCGGGCCGGTGTGGCAGCCGCAGAAGATCTACTACAACCAGG
>NZ_JBJZOM010000054.1:0-545 GCF_047200695.1 Streptomyces callyspongiae | reverse complement strand
CCCGCCACCGTGGGGTTGGCCAGCGCCGCCAGATACGGGCCGGGCCACAGCTGGCCGCCGTGGGTGTGGCCGGACAGTTGGAGACCGACCCGGTACTCCACGGCCTGATGGATCTGCACCGGCTGATGGGCGAGGAGGACCGAGGCCCGGGAGGGGTCGCGGTCTCCCAGCGCCGCGGCGAAGTCCGGGCCCTGCGCGGAGCGTTCCCCGGCCAGGTCGTTGACACCGGCCAGATCGAAGCCCGGCAGTTCCCGGCGGGCGTTCTCCAGCGGGTGGATGCCCATGTCGCGCAGGTGCTCGATCCAGGAACGGGCATCCCCGAAGTACTCGTGGTTGCCGGTCACGAAGTAGGTCCCCTCGCGGGAACGCAGCCCGGTCAGGGGTTCCGCGGCCGGGCCCAGGTCGGCGACGGTGCCGTCGACGAGATCGCCGACGATCGCGACGAGGTCGGGCCGCGTGGCGTTGACGGCCTCGACGATCCGGCGGGTGTGGGACGCACCCAGAACCGGCCCGAGGTGGACATCGCTGACCACGGCGATGCGGAA
>NZ_JBJZOM010000053.1:0-617 GCF_047200695.1 Streptomyces callyspongiae | reverse complement strand
CTGCTCACCGACGGCCTCCGCGCCGAACGCGAGCAGGGCATCACCATCGACGTCGCCTACCGCTACTTCGCCACCCCCCGGCGCCGCTTCATCCTCGCCGACACCCCCGGCCACGTGCAGTACACCCGCAACATGGTCACCGGCGCCTCCACCGCCGAACTCGCCGTCGTCCTCGTCGACGCACGCAACGGCGTCGTCGAACAGACCCGCCGCCACGCCGCCGTCGCCGCACTCCTGCGCGTCCCCCACGTCGTCATGTGCGTCAACAAGATGGACCTCGTCGACTACAAGGAATCCGTCTTCGCCGACATCGCCGAGGAATTCACCGCCTACGCCGCCTCCCTCGGCGTCCCCGAAATCACCACCATCCCCATCTCCGCCCTCGAGGGCGACAACGTCGTCACCCCCTCCGCCACCATGGACTGGTACGGCGGCCCCACCGTCCTCGAACACCTCGAAACCGTCCAGGTCAGCCACGACCCCACCGACGACCCCGCCCGCTTCCCCGTCCAATACGTCATCCGCCCCCAGACCGACGAACACCGCGACTACCGCGGCTACGCCGGCCAGATCGCCTCCGGCGTCTTCCGCGTCGGAGACCGCGTCACCGCACAACC
>NZ_JBJZOM010000052.1:0-684 GCF_047200695.1 Streptomyces callyspongiae | reverse complement strand
AAGGAGGGCCGGAGCGGTCCCGGGCTGCAGGACCTGCTGGCGGGGTTCGCCGTCCGGTGCGGGGAAGACGGTGCGCAGCGCCTCGTGGCGCGCGACGACATCGCCGAGGGCGTCCCGCAGCGCCTGCTGGTCGACCGTGCCCCGGAGGCGGACGGTGAACGCCACGTTGTACAGCGCGGACGGTCCGGCCGCCTGGTCCAGGAACCAGATGCGCTGCTGGGCCGGGGCCAGGCGTCCGTCCTGCGGGCGCGTTCCCGCCGTGAGCACCGGCCGTGCACGCGGTGCGTCCGCCACCACCCGGGCCAACTCCGCTGCGGTGGGCGCGCGGAAGACGTCACCGACCGACACCTCGACCCCGAGCTCCGAGCGGACGCGGCTGACGAGGCGGGCCGCGAGCAGCGAATGTCCACCGAGTTCCAGGAAACTCGTGTCCGCACCCACTTCTCCCCAACCCAGAATGTCCGCGAAAAGCCCGCACAGCTGCTTCTCCAGCGGAGTGCCGGCAGCGCGACCACCGGCGGCAGTTCCGCGGAAGTCCGGCACGGGAAGGGCGGCGCGGTCGAGTTTTCCGTTGGGGGTCAGCGGCAGGGAGTCGAGAAAGACCCAGCTGCTCGGCACCATGTATGCGGGGAGTTGCTCGGTCGCATAGTTCCGCAGATCGGCGGCAACGGGATCAGCCCCCTC
>NZ_JBJZOM010000051.1:0-698 GCF_047200695.1 Streptomyces callyspongiae | reverse complement strand
CACCGGTTGTTGCTGGTGGTGCACCACCTGGTGGTGGATGTCGTGTCGTGGCGTGTGGTGCTGGAGGATCTGGACGCGCTGGTGGGGCAGGTGTCCCGTGGCGAGGAGTTGGTGCTGCCGCCGAAGTCGAGTGCGTGGCAGCAGTGGGCCGGGCGGTTGCGTGAGGAGGCGTCGGGCGAGGAGACGCTGGGGGAGCTGGCGTACTGGCGTGAGCAGGTGCGTCCTGCCGGTGAGGTGCCGTTGGACGGTTCCGGTGAGGGTGGGAACACCGTTGCGGGGAGCCGGGTGTACGAGGCGGTGCTCGGTGAGGAGGAGGTCCGCGGGCTGCTGCGGGATCTTCCGGCGGCGTTCCGTACGCGGGTGAACGATGTGCTGTTGACGGCGGTGGCGTCGGCGGTCGGTGAGTGGACGGGGTCGGACCGGGTCCGGGTGGATCTGGAGGGGCACGGCCGTGAGGAGCTGTTCGGCGATGTGGATGTGTCGCGGACGGCGGGCTGGTTCACCACGATCTCGCCGCTGCGGTTGCCGGTGCCGGAGGTGTCGGCGCTGGGTGAGGGGCTGAAGCGGGTCAAGGAGATGCTGCGGGAGCGGCCGCGGCACGGGATCGGGTTCGGTCTGCTGGCGCACGGTCCGGTCGAGACCGAACTGACCGGTTCCGCCCCGGCGCAGATCAGCTTCAACTACCTCGGCCAATTCGA
>NZ_JBJZOM010000050.1:0-768 GCF_047200695.1 Streptomyces callyspongiae | reverse complement strand
GGTGACCTGGCGCGGTTGTTGCCGGACGGGAATGTGGAGTTGCTGGGGCGGGTCGACGATCAGGTGAAGATCCGGGGTTTCCGGGTCGAGCTGGGGGAGATCGAGGCTGCGTTGGCGCAGCACCCGGATGTGCGGCACGGCGCTGTGCTGGTCCAGGAGGATCGGGGCGCGAAGCGTCTGGTGGCGTATGTGGTGGGTCGTGAGCGGGTGTCTGCGGAGGTGTTGCAGGCGCATCTGGGGGAGCGGCTTCCGGCGTACATGGTGCCGGGTGTGTTCGTGCCGATGGAGAGTCTGCCGCTGACGGCGAACCAGAAGGTGGATCGGAAGGCTCTGGCCGGGGTGTCGTGGCAGGAGCATGCCGGTGGTGAGCGGGAGCATGTGGCGCCTCGTACGGAGGTGGAGGAGAAGCTGGCGGGGATCTGGCAGGACGTGCTGGGTACGTCGGCGCCGGTGGGTGTGCACGACAGTTTCTTCTCGCTGGGCGGGGATTCGATCCTGAGTCTTCAGGTGACGTTCCGGGCCAAGCAGGTGGGTCTGTTCTTCTCGGTGAAGGAGTTGTTCCAGTACCAGACGATCGCCGAGTTGGCGCCGGTGGTGGAGCAGCAGGATGCGTTGGCGGTGCGGGCCGAGCAGGGGCTGGTGACGGGGCCGGTGGAGTTGACTCCGGTCCAGCGGTGGTTCTTCGGTCAGGATTTCGTGGCGCCGCATCATGTGAATCAGTCGGTGCTGGTGGATGTGCCGGCGGGGCTGGGTGATGCGGGTTGGGAG
>NZ_JBJZOM010000049.1:0-785 GCF_047200695.1 Streptomyces callyspongiae | reverse complement strand
TTGTCGGCGGCGCCGGTGGTAGGTCCGCTCGATCCACGTGACGATCGCGGTGCGGAGGTCTTGCCGGGTGGTCCAGGTTCGGCGGTCGAGGACGTTGTTCTGCAGCAGGGCGAAGAAGGACTCCATGGCGGCGTTGTCGCCGGCAGAGCCGACTCTTCCCATGGATCCGGTCAGGCCGTTGCGGTGCAGAGCGTGGACGAATTTCCTTGATCGGAATTGCGATCCGCGGTCGGAATGGACGGTGCAGCCGACCACCTCTCCCCTCCTCGCGACCGCGTTGTCCAGTGCGTTCACCGCGAGGCGGGCCTTCATCCGGTCCGCGATGGAGTAGCCGACGATCCGGCCGGAGAAGGCATCCTTGACCGCACACAAGTACAACTTGCCCTGGCTGGTGGGGTGTTCGGTTATATCGGTCAGCCACAGCTGGTTCGGTCCGGTCGCGGTGAAGTCTCGCTGGACGAGGTCGTCGTGCACGGCCGGACCCGGTCTCTTGCCGTTCTTCGATCGCTTCTTCCCGAACGCCGACCACCAGGCGTTGTCCCGGCAGATCCGCCAAGCGGTCCGCTCGCTCATCCGCTCCCCGGCCGTCTCGGCCTCCCCGGCGAGGAAGCGGTAGCCGAACTCGGGGTCGTCGCGGTGGGCGTCGAACAGTGCGTCCGCGCGGTATGCGGCAACGAGCTCGGCGCCGGTGACCGGCCGGCGGAGCCAGCGGTAGTAGTGCTGGCGGGAGAGCTTGAGCACCCGGCACGCGACCGCGACGGGGACTCCGTCGGCGGCGAGCTCTC
>NZ_JBJZOM010000048.1:0-913 GCF_047200695.1 Streptomyces callyspongiae | reverse complement strand
GCCGGCGAGCCGGGCGGCGTAGGCCGTCCCCAGGTCCCGCAGCAGCGGGGCGATGGAGCCCCCGTCGCTGACGATGTGGTGCATGACCAGCAGCAGCACGTGCTCCTCGTCGGGCCGCACCGTGAACAGCCGGGCGCGGAACGGCACCTCCTCACCCAGGTCGAACACCTGCTGCGCCGTCTCCGACAGGGCCCGACGCAGCTCCTTGCCCGCGGCCTGCGACGTCGGCAGGGAGAGGGAGACCTCCTCGGGCTCCAGGATCTGCTGGCGGGGTTCGCCGTCCGGTGCGGGGAAGACGGTGCGCAGCGCCTCGTGACGCGCGACGACGTCGTGCAGGGCCGCCGCCAGAGCAGTGGCGTCGAGCCGCCCGTGGAGACGCAGGGCGAACGGCACGTTGTAGGCGGGACTGTCTTCGGAGCGGCTGAAGAACCACAGCCGCTGCTGCGCGTACGACAACGGGATCATGGGGCGCTCCTCAGGACCGGGGCCGCCGGCGCAGCGCCGGCCGTGCCTTCGCCGCGTTCTCCGTCCGCAGCGCGAGCGCTGCCGGAGTGGGGGCTTCGAACAGGGACGTGATGGGCAGCTCGGCCCGGCAGACCGATCGGATCCGGCTGATCAGACGGACCCCGAGCAGGCTGTGGCCGCCCAGGTGGAAGAAGTTGTCGTCGGCGCCGACGGTGTCGAGGCCGAGGATGTCGGCGAAGAGGCCGCAGAGGACTTCTTCGCGGGGGGTGCGGGGTGGCCGGCCGGTTCCGGTGACGGGTTGTGGGGTCGGGAGGGCGGCGCGGTCGAGTTTGCCGTTGGGGGTCAGCGGCAGCGCGTCCAGGAACACGTAGCTGCTGGGCCGCAGATGGGCGGGCAGCTGCTCCTCCGCGTGGCGATGCAGGTCCGACATCGCCAGGCTTGCCCCTTT
>NZ_JBJZOM010000047.1:0-984 GCF_047200695.1 Streptomyces callyspongiae | reverse complement strand
GGCAGTCCCGCGGTCCGTCAGGCGGCGGTGCTGGTGTGCGAGGACCGGAACGGCACGTCGCAGCTGGTCGGCTACGTGGTCGCCGAGGCCGGCACCACGTCCACCGCCCTGCACTCCTGGCTGGCGGAGCGCCTTCCGGCGTACATGGTGCCGAGCAGCTACGTGTTCCTGGACGCGCTGCCGCTGACCCCCAACGGAAAACTCGACCGCGCCGCCCTCCCGGCCCCACAACCCGTCACCGGAACCGGCCGGCCACCCCGCACCCCCCGCGAAGAAGTCCTCTGCGGCCTCTTCGCCGACATCCTCGGCCTCGACACCGTCGGCGCCGACGACAACTTCTTCGCCCTCGGCGGCCACTCGCTGCTGGCCGCACGGCTGATCAGCCGCATCCGCGCGGCGCTGGGCGTCGAGGCGGGCATCCGCGACCTCTTCGGCTCACCGACGGTGGCCGGACTCGCCGAGCGGCTCCAGGACGCCGGGCAGGCCCGGGAGGCCCTGCGGCCGGCCGAGCGTCCCGAGCGGGTGCCGCTGTCCCACGCCCAGCGGCGGCTGTGGTTCCTGGACGCGGCGGAGAGCGGCGATTCTGCCTACCAGGTGCCGTGGACCGTGCGCCTCGCCGGCCCGCTGGACGCCGACGGGCTCCGCCGGGCGCTGGACGACGTGGTGGGCCGTCACGAGGCCCTGCGCACCCTCTTCCCCTCGCTCGACGGCGAACCCCACCAGCAGATCGTGCCCGCGGAGGACGCGCGGGTCCCGTGGCAGGTGATCGACTGCACTGCGGACGAGGTGTCCGGGGCGGTGGCCGCGGAGTCGGCCCGGGCGTTCGCGTTGGACAGCGATCTCCCGTTCCGCGCCCGGCTGTTCCGCACGGCGCCCGAGGAACACGTCCTGCTGCTCGTCATGCACCACATCGTCAGCGACGGCTGGTCGATGCCCGTGCTGCTGCGGGACCTGGGGACGGCCTACGCCGCCCGGCTCGCCGGT
>NZ_JBJZOM010000046.1:0-1074 GCF_047200695.1 Streptomyces callyspongiae | reverse complement strand
CCGGGTGATCTGGCGTATGTGATCTATACGTCGGGGTCGACGGGTGTGCCGAAGGGTGTGGCGGTGTCGCACGGTGCGGCGTTGAACACGTGTGTGGATGTGGTGGAGCGGTTCGGGGTCGGTCCTGGTGATGCGGTGCTGGGTCTGTCGTCGTTGTCGTTCGATCTGTCGGTGTTCGATGTGTTCGGTGTGTTGGGGGCCGGTGGGCGGTTGGTGTTGCCGCGTGCGGGGTCCTCGCGTGATCCGGGGCATTGGCTGGAGCTGGTGCGTGAGCATCGGGTGACGGTGTGGAATTCGGTGCCGGCGTTGATGGCGATGCTGGTGGAGCATGCCGCGGGCGGTGGCGAGGGGTTGCCGTTGCGGGTGGTGCTGCTGTCGGGCGACTGGATTCCGGTGGATCTGCCGGGTCGGGTGCGTGGTCTGGCGGGTGGGGCTCGTGTGGTGAGTCTGGGGGGTGCGACGGAGGCCGGTATCTGGTCGATCGCGTATCCGGTGGACGAGGTGGATCCGGGTTGGGATTCGATTCCGTACGGGCGGCCGTTGCGCAATCAGCGGTTCCATGTGTGGAACGAGCGGTGGCAGGAGTGTCCGGTGCATGTGCCGGGTGAGTTGTTCATCGCGGGTGCGGGGCTTGCCGAGGGGTATTGGCGGGATGAGGAGCGGACGGCTGCGTCGTTCGTGAGGCATCCGGTGACGGGTGAGCGGTTGTACCGGACGGGGGATCTGGGCCGGTGGTTGCCGTCGGGGGAGATCGAGTTCCTGGGGCGGGAGGATTTCCAGGTCAAGGTCGGCGGGTTCCGTATCGAGCTGGGGGAGATCGAGGCGGCGGTCGCGGAGTGTCCGGGTGTGGCGGCTGTGGTGGCTGCGGCGCCGGGGGAGCGGCATCATCGGCGGTTGGCCGGCTATGTGGTGCCTGCTGCCGGTGCGGGTGAGGATCTGCTGGATCGGGTCCGGGAGCGGGCGGAGGACCGTCTGCCGTCCTACATGGTGCCCGCGACCTGGACGGTGCTGGACCACCTCCCGCTGTCCGCCAACGGCAAGATCGACCGCAACGCCCTCCCCGACCCCGCGACC
>NZ_JBJZOM010000045.1:0-1135 GCF_047200695.1 Streptomyces callyspongiae | reverse complement strand
CTAGTGTCCTGAGTCGTAAGTTCGGGGGCGGCTGTAGGGTGGGTTGATGCCTGGTCCGAAGCCGTTGGCGCTGGAGTTGTCCGACCACGAACGCAGGGTGCTGCGGGGCTGGTTGCGGCAACGGACGGCGTCTCAGGCGCTGGTATTGCGCTCGAGGATCGTGCTGGCGTGCGCGGAGGGCCGGCAGAACGCGGAAGTCGCTCAGGACCTGGGCATCTCGCGGGAGACCGTGCGCAAGTGGCGGTCCCGCTTCGCCTCCGACCGGCTGGAGGGCCTGGTCGACAAGCCGCGCTCGGGGGCGCCGCGGAAGATCACAGACGAGCAGATCGAGGCCTTGGTCGCCCGGACGCTGGATCAGACGCCACCGTCGGGTGATTCGCACTGGTCGACGCGTTCGATGGCCCAGGCGACGGGGATGTCGCAGTCGGCGGTCTCGCGGATCTGGCGGGCGTTCGGCCTCAAACCGCACATCGTTCAGACCTGGAAGCTGTCCACCGACCCACAGTTCGTGAGCAAGGTCCGCGACGTGGTGGGCATCTACCTCGCCCCGCCGGAGAACGCCCTGGTGCTGGCGGTGGACGAGAAGTCGCAGATACAGGCCCTGGACCGCACCCAGCCCGTGCTGCCGCTGGCACCGACCATGCCGGCGAAGATGACCCATGACTACGTCCGGCACGGCACGACCAGCCTGTTCGCCGCCCTGGACATCGCCTCCGGATCGGTCATAGCCCAGCACTACCGCCGCCACCGCCACCAGGAGTTCCTCCGCTTCCTGAAGGTCATCGACGCCGCCGTCCCGAAGCACCTGGACCTGCATCTGGTCCTGGACAACTACGCCACCCACAAGACCGAGCCGGTCAAGAAGTGGCTGCTGCGACACCCCCGCTTCCACCTCCACTTCACCCCCACCTCAGCGTCGTGGCTCAACCTCGTCGAACGCTGGTTCGCCGAACTGACCTGCCGCAAACTCCGCCGCTCAGCCCACCGCAGCGTCGTCGCACTCGAACGGGACATCCGCGGCTGGATCAACGAGTGGAACAAGAACCCCAAGCCGTTCGTGTGGACCAAGACCGCCGACGAGATCCTGGAAACCCTCGCCGCCTACTGCCAACGAATTAACGACTCAGAACACTAG
>NZ_JBJZOM010000044.1:0-1151 GCF_047200695.1 Streptomyces callyspongiae | reverse complement strand
CCGCCAACCGGCTCGCCCACCACCTCATCGACCAGGGCGTCACCCGCGGCACCACCTGCGCCGTCCAACTCGACCGCAACCTCCACCTGGCCACCACCACCCTCGCCATCCTCAAAACCGGCGCCGCCTACACCCTCCTCGACCCCGACTTCCCCCACACCCGCCTACGCACCATCACCGAACAAGCCCACGCCACCCACCTGATCACCACCACCGACCAGGACACCACCTGGCTCCACGCCGGCATCCACACCGTGCCGCTCGACCACGACCACCACACCCTCACCACCCGACCCACCTCAGCCCCCACCACCACGGTCCACCCCCTGGACACCGCATGCCTGATGTTCACCTCAGGCTCCACCGGCACCCCCAAAGGCGTCCTCACCCCCCACCAAGCACTCACCACCACCCTCACCCACCAACACTTCACCCCCACCCACACCCACCACACCTGGCTCCAGTGCTCCCCCATCCCCTGGGACGCCTACGCGTTGGAGCTGTTCGCACCCCTGCTCAACAACGGCACCTGCATCCTCCAACCCGGCACCCGCCCCGACCCCGACACCATCACCCACCTCATCCACCAACACCGCCCCACCCACCTCCACCTCTCCGCAAGCCTCTTCAACCACCTCCTCGACACCCACCCCCACCTCTTCACCCACACCCACCACCTCCTCACCGGAGGCGAACCCCTCTCCGTCCCCCACATCACCAAAGCCCTCCACCACCACCCCCACCTCACCATCACCAACGGCTACTCACCCGTCGAATCCACCATCTTCACCACCACCCACACCATCACCCCCCAAGACACCCAACACCCCACCATCCCCATCGGAACCCCCCTCCCCACCAAAAACACCCTCCTCCTCGACCCCCACCTCAACCCCGTCCCACCCGGCACCACCGGCGAGATCTACATGACCGGCACCGGCCTCGCCCACGGCTACACCCACCAACCCACCCTCACCGCACAACGCTTCACCGCCACCCCCTACGGCCCACCCGGCACCCGCATGTACCGCACCGGCGACCTCGCCCGCCACCGCCCCGACGGCACCCTCGAATACCAAGGCCGCACCGACCACCAAATCAAAATCCGCGGCTTCCGCATCGAACCCACCGAAATACAAACCGCACTCACC
>NZ_JBJZOM010000043.1:0-1425 GCF_047200695.1 Streptomyces callyspongiae | reverse complement strand
TTGTCTGAGACCTGATGCCGAGCCGATTGTGGTGAAGTGGATGATCCTATGCTGTCGAGAAAAGCCTCTAGCGAGTTTCATGGCGGCCCGTACCCTAAACCGACTCAGGTGGTCTGGTAGAGAATACCGAGGCGTTCGGGTGAACTATGGTTAAGGAACTCGGCAAAATGCCCCCGTAACTTCGGGAGAAGGGGGGCCATGTCTGGTGATCACCTTTTCGGTGTGAGCTGGGTGTGGCCGCAGAGACCAGCGAGAAGCGACTGTTTACTAAAAACACAGGTCCGTGCGAAGCCGTAAGGCGATGTATACGGACTGACGCCTGCCCGGTGCTGGAACGTTAAGGGGACCGGTTAGTCATCTTCGGGTGGCGAAGCTGAGAACTTAAGCGCCAGTAAACGGCGGTGGTAACTATAACCATCCTAAGGTAGCGAAATTCCTTGTCGGGTAAGTTCCGACCTGCACGAATGGCGTAACGACTTCTTGACTGTCTCAACCATAGGCCCGGTGAAATTGCACTACGAGTAAAGATGCTCGTTTCGCGCAGCAGGACGGAAAGACCCCGGGACCTTTACTACAGCTTGATATTGGTGTTCGGTTCGGCTTGTGTAGGATAGGTGGGAGACTGTGATGCTCGAGCGCCAGCTCGGGTTGAGTCGTTGTTGAAATACCACTCTGGTCGTGCTGGATGTCTAACCTGGGTCCGTGATCCGGATCAGGGACAGTGTCTGGTGGGTAGTTTAACTGGGGCGGTTGCCTCCCAAAGGGTAACGGAGGCGCCCAAAGGTTCCCTCAGCCTGGTTGGTCATCAGGTGGTGAGTGTAAGTGCACAAGGGAGCTTGACTGTGAGACTGACGGGTCGAGCAGGGACGAAAGTCGGGACTAGTGATCCGGCGGTGGCTTGTGGAAGCGCCGTCGCTCAACGGATAAAAGGTACCCCGGGGATAACAGGCTGATCTTCCCCAAGAGTCCATATCGACGGGATGGTTTGGCACCTCGATGTCGGCTCGTCGCATCCTGGGGCTGGAGTCGGTCCCAAGGGTTGGGCTGTTCGCCCATTAAAGCGGTACGCGAGCTGGGTTTAGAACGTCGTGAGACAGTTCGGTCCCTATCCGCTGTGCGCGTAGGAGTCTTGAGAAGGGCTGTCCCTAGTACGAGAGGACCGGGACGGACGAACCTCTGGTGTGCCAGTTGTTCTGCCAAGGGCATGGCTGGTTGGCTACGTTCGGGAGGGATAACCGCTGAAAGCATCTAAGCGGGAAGCCTGCTTCGAGATGAGGACTCCCACCAACGTGATTGGGTAAGGCTCCCGGTAGACGACCGGGTTGATAGGCCGGATATGGAAGCCTCGTGAGGGGTGGAGTTGACCGGTACTAATAGGCCGAGGGCTTGTCCATTGATGCTCGCGTCCACTGTGTAGGTTCTGAG
>NZ_JBJZOM010000042.1:0-1536 GCF_047200695.1 Streptomyces callyspongiae | reverse complement strand
TTGACATCCTCCCCGCCCTAAAGGACGGGGATTCCTGGCTCACGTTGGCTGGGGACCAGCGGTCCGCCAGCTCTTACACGATCAGCACCAGCCGGGTTGAGACCAGCCCGGACCAGCATCACGCGGGCGGAGTTCTTGTCCCTGGGGGCTACGACTCCGCACGCGGTGCAGGTGTAGGTACGTTCCGAAAGAGGAAGTGCGTGCTTGGTTCTCGCTCCGCACGACGCGCAGTCCATGGTGGTGTGCGCGGGATGCACGAGACGCACATCGCGTCCGTGCTTGCGGCCCATCTCGATCAGGGCCGTCTTGGTGGCGCCGATTGCCGCGTCGGCGGCTTTGCGGGCCATGGTGGTCTTGGCGAGGAACTTCGGCCGGAAGTCCTCGACGGCGATCGCGTCATGGTCGGTCACGACACGCTTGGCCCACTTGCGGGCGGTGTCCTGTCGCTGCCGGGCCACCTTCTTGTGCAGCTTCGCGGTCTGCGCCTGGGCGTGCCGGTAGCCCTGGGATGCGGCCTGTCCCTTGGCGGGGCGTCGGCGGGCCATCATCCGCTGGTAGCGGGCGAGGCGCTGTGCCGCACGCTTGCCGTGCTCGGCATGGGGGAGGTCGTGCGCGTCGGACGTGGTGGTGGCGGTCTCCTCGACGCCCCAGTCCACGCCGAGCACGCGGCCTGTCTCCGGAAGGGGCTGCACTTCGGTCGCGACGACGAACGACGCGTACCAGTGCCCCACGCTGTCCAGGTGGACGCGCACCGAGGTGGGGGCGGCCGGGAGGTCGCGGGACCACACCACCGTCAGGACGACGCCGCCCGCGATGTGCAGGCGGCCGTCCTTGAGCCGGAATCCACGCTGGGTGTAGTTCAGCGTCGGCAGCGCGTCCCGCTTCCGCTTGATGCGGGGCATCCCGGCACGCTGCCGCATCGGCAGCCCGGCCTTGATGTCCTTCAACGCCTTGGCGCGGGACGTGGCGAAGTCGCGGATGGTCTGCTGCTGCGGCACCGACGCGCCCTCACGCAGCCACGCCATCGCGGCGCGGGCCTCGGTCAGCATCCTGTCGAGCTGCGCCGGGCCGCACGTCACCTCGTCGTCCGGGTTGGCGCGGTTGTGGGCGTGGACCTTGCGGGACATGGCCACGCATTCATTCCACACCCACCGGCAGCGCGCCCACTCGGCCATCAGGCCGGCGCGGGCGGTCGACGACACACGGAGCCGGTAGGTGTACCGGGCATGCCCGCTATCCCCCTGCTGCAGTCGCGGTGTCGTCATGGCATCATTTTAGCATGGAAGACGAGAAGCGGATCTCTCTCCGCCTGCCCACGGAACTGCACGCACGCCTTGTTGAGGAGGCCCGCACCGACCGGCGGTCCCTCAACTCCGAGATCATCCACCTGCTTGAGGTCGCGCTCGACCCGATGGGTGGAGACGACCAATCGCCCTGACGGCGATTGCTCTACCCCGTGCCCCGCTACGCGGGAGCTTCGTTTCCTCCCCGGCCTGAAGGCCGGGGCATCCTCGAAGGAGACAAGGTGACGACCAC
>NZ_JBJZOM010000040.1:0-2005 GCF_047200695.1 Streptomyces callyspongiae | reverse complement strand
AGCAAGACGGATTTACCTACCTTGCGTCCTACACCCTTACCCCGGGACAACCACCGCCCGGGATGGACTACCTTCCTGCGTCACCCCATCACTCACCTACTACCAGCTCGGGTCACCGGCTCCACCAAACCAGCACCCCCCGAAGGGAGAAACCGGCGGCTTCACGGGCTTAGCATCACTGGATTCAGCGTTGGCGCTCCATAGCGGGTACCGGAATATCAACCGGTTATCCATCGACTACGCCTGTCGGCCTCGCCTTAGGACCCGACTTACCCTGGGCAGATCAGCTTGACCCAGGAACCCTTAGTCAATCGGCGCGCACGTTTCTCACGTACGTATCGCTACTCATGCCTGCATTCTCACTCGCATACCATCCACAACTCGCTTACACGGCTGCTTCACCCGGCACACGACGCTCCCCTACCCACCCCAGCAACCGTTAGGTCTTCTACTGGAGTGACACGACTTCGGCGGTGTACTTGAGCCCCGCTACATTGTCGGCGCGGAATCACTTGACCAGTGAGCTATTACGCACTCTTTCAAGGATGGCTGCTTCTAAGCCAACCTCCTGGTTGTCTCTGCGACTCCACATCCTTTCCCACTTAGCACACGCTTAGGGGCCTTAGTCGATGCTCTGGGCTGTTTCCCTCTCGACCATGGAGCTTATCCCCCACAGTCTCACTGCCGCGCTCTCACTTACCGGCATTCGGAGTTTGGCTAAGGTCAGTAACCCGGTAGGGCCCATCGCCTATCCAGTGCTCTACCTCCGGCAAGAAACACACGACGCTGCACCTAAATGCATTTCGGGGAGAACCAGCTATCACGGAGTTTGATTGGCCTTTCACCCCTAACCACAGGTCATCCCCCAGGTTTTCAACCCTGGTGGGTTCGGGCCTCCACGAAGTCTTACCTCCGCTTCACCCTGCCCATGGCTAGATCACTCCGCTTCGGGTCTTGAACACGCTACTCAACGCCCTCTTCGGACTCGCTTTCGCTACGGCTCCCCCACACGGGTTAACCTCGCAACATGCCGCAAACTCGCAGGCTCATTCTTCAAAAGGCACGCAGTCACGACGCAGCAAGCAAGCTCACTGCGCGACGCTCCCACGGCTTGTAGGCACACGGTTTCAGGTACTCTTTCACTCCGCTCCCGCGGTACTTTTCACCATTCCCTCACGGTACTATCCGCTATCGGTCACCAGGGAATATTTAGGCTTAACGGGTGGTCCCGCCAGATTCACACAGGATTTCTCGGGCCCCATGCTACTTGGGTGGTCCTCAAACGAGCCGCCAGAATTTCAGCTACGGGGGTCTTACCCTCTACGCCGGGCCTTTCGCATGCCCTTCGCCTATTCCAACGGTTTCTCACTCGCCGACTGTCCGGCAGAACAGCCAAGAGAACTCCCACGACCCCGCATGCGCAACCCCTGCCGGGTATCACACACATACGGTTTAGCCTCATCCAGTTTCGCTCGCCACTACTCCCGGAATCACGGTTGTTTTCTCTTCCTACGGGTACTGAGATGTTTCACTTCCCCGCGTTCCCTCCACACACCCTATACATTCAGGTGCGGGTGACAGCCCATGACGACTGCCGGGTTTCCCCATTCGGACACCCCCGGATCACAGCTCGGTTGACAGCTCCCCGGGGCCTATCGCGGCCTCCCACGTCCTTCATCGGTTCCTGGTGCCAAGGCATCCACCGTGCGCCCTTAAAAACTTGGCCACAGATGCTCGCGTCCACTGTGCAGTTCTCAAACAACAACCAGCCACCCATCACCCCGAAAAACCCGGGAACACTGGGACCGGCACCGAAAGCACAACCACACGGCCGCACCCTCAGACACCCAACAACGCGCCCGACACAACCCCGAACCCCACCAGCTTTCCACACCCCCAACGAGGCAGTACTCACCGGACCGAAGCCCGAAACCATGCCGAATAGTCAACGTTCCACCCATGAGCAACCACCGCCGGACACGCGCCGGCGCAATGGCTCTGGACC
>NZ_JBJZOM010000039.1:0-2159 GCF_047200695.1 Streptomyces callyspongiae | reverse complement strand
CGGGGTCGAGCAGGCCACTCCGCTGAGCGTCGAACGTCACGTCGACCCCGGCGCCGCACCGCCCGGAGCGGACGGCCAGGACGAGGTGACGCTGTCGTTCGACGCGCAGGACACCGCCCGACTGCAGGAGCTTGCACACG
Source organism: Streptomyces callyspongiae (assembly GCF_047200695.1). Taxonomy (NCBI): domain Bacteria; kingdom Bacillati; phylum Actinomycetota; class Actinomycetes; order Kitasatosporales; family Streptomycetaceae; genus Streptomyces; species Streptomyces callyspongiae. Next base: position 2,019 of record NZ_JBJZOM010000039.1, on the reverse strand, counting down.
CACACCGGTTGACCCTCAACACGGTGCTCCAGGGCTGCTGGGCGCTGCTGCTCGGCCGCTACGCCGGCACCGACGACGTCGTACTGGGCACAGTGGTCTCCGGGCGTCCCTCCGAGGTCGAGGGCATCGAGCGTGTGGTCGGTCTCTTCATCAACACGCTGCCCGTCCGGGTGCCGCTGCCCGAGCAGAGTTCCTCGCTCGACTGGCTGCACGCACTCCAGGAACAGAACGTGCAGATGCGGCAGTACGACTACAGCCCGCTCCGGCAGGTGCACCAGTGGAGCGGACTCCCCGCAGGAGCCCAGCTGTTCGAGAGCCTCTTCGTGTTCGAGAACTACCCGGTCGAGAGGGACGCGGACGCTGCGCTGCGCTTCGAACTGAAGCGCGCGGAGGAACGCATCAACTACCCGCTCGGTGTGGTGGTGACCGTCGAGGACGGCCTCCGGGTAACGATCCAGTACGACACCGGACGCTTCGACAGGGAAACCGTCGAGCGGATGCTCGGCCACCTCCACGGCGTCTGCTCCCAGCTCGCCGGGAAGCCCGAGATGCGAGTGGGCGAGTTCACCGTGCTCACGGAGGAGGAGCGCCGGCAGATCCTCGCCCAGGGGGACCGGGACTCGCAGGAGCCGGTCGTCGATGCCGACTTCGACCTGTCGGCCTACGCAGCCGGTGCGACGAGCGCCGAAGAACGCGAACTTCTCGAGCAACTCCTCGCAGAAGTTCAGGGAACGCCGCCGAGCGATCCTCAGGACCACCCGTTGACTGCATCACCGGCTACGGAGACGAGTGACAACCATGAGTGAGCGCACTCTCCAGAAACTCGAGAACCTGTCCCCGGCGCAGCAGGAGATGCTGCGACGCCGGCTCCAGGAGATCAAGCAGCAGGCGACGCAGCCGACGCCGTTCCACGAGCTGTTCGAGGGGTGGGTCCGCCGCTCTCCCGACCGGATCGCGGTGGCGTTCGGCGACGCACAGCTGACGTACGCGGGCTTGGAGAGGGCCTCCAACCGCCTCGCCCACTACCTGCGGGAGCGGGGCGTCGGCCGGGAGACGCTGGTCGGTCTGTGCATGCCGCGTTCCCTGGAGACCATCGTCGGACTACTGGCGATCATGAAGGCCGGTGCGGCCTACGTGCCGCTGGACCCGTCCTACCCCCGCGACCGCCTCGCCTACATGGTCGCCGACGCCGACCTGCCGGTCGTCCTCACCCGCCGCTCGGCCCTGGAGGCGCTGCCCGAGTGCGACGCCCAGGTGCTGACGGTGGAGGACTTCTGGCCCGAGCTGGAGAAGCGGCCGGACACCCCGGTCGCGACGGGCGGCACCGTCGACGACCTCGCGTACGTGATCTACACCTCCGGTTCCACCGGAAAGCCGAAGGGCGTGCAGGTCACGCACCGCGGTTTCCGCCACCTCACCCAGTGGCAGTACGAGAACTACGGGCTGGAGACTCCGCAACGGGTGCTGCAGGGCACCTCTCTGAGCTTCGACATCTCGGTGTGGGAAATGTGCGCCTCGCTGCTCTCGGGCGGCACCCTGGTCCTGCCGCCCCCCGACATGCCGATGATGGGCTCCGACCTGGCCGAACTGCTCGCGGAGCAGGCCGTCGAGAACATCAGCCTCACCCCGTCGGCACTCTCCACGCTGCCCGAGGAGTCGCTGCCCCTCGTGCGGTGCATCACCGTCGGCGGCGAAGCCTGCCCGCTCGACCTGGTACGCGTCTGGGCGCCCGGCCGGTCCTTCTTCAACGGGTACGGACCCACCGAGGCCACCGTCGGTGTCTGCCTCGCCCGCTACACGCCCGACCTGGAACGCGTACACATCGGCAAACCCGTGACGGGCGCCAAGCTGTACGTTCTCGACGCCCGGAAGCGGCTCCAACCCGTGGGAGCGGCCGGCGAGCTGTTCATCGGTGGTGCGGGTCTGGCGCGGGGTTATCTGGGGCGGCCCGACCTGACCGCGGAGGCCTTCAGCGCCAACCCTTTCGACGAGACCGAGGGGGGCCGTCTGTATCGGACA
>NZ_JBJZOM010000038.1:0-2352 GCF_047200695.1 Streptomyces callyspongiae | reverse complement strand
AACAACAGCGGGGCGGAGGCCCGCATCGCCGGCCTGGAGGTCGAGGCCGCGCCGGTGCCCGTGGGCACGGCGAAGTTCGATCTGTCGTTCCTGCTGACGGAGACCCGGACGGACGACGGCTCGCCCTCCGGCGTCGCCGCAGTGCTGGAGTACGCCACCGCACTGTTCGACCGGTCGACGGTGGACCGGCTGGCGCGGCGCTTCGTCCACCTGATGTCCCAGGCCGCCGCGGACCCGGACCTGCGGCTGTGGTCCGCGGAGGTCCTGACCGCGGAGGAGCGGGAGGCGCTGCCGGCGATCGGCCGCGGGCGGGAGACGCCCTACCCGTCCTCGCGTTGCCTCCACGAGCTCTTCGAGGAGCAGGCCGCGGCACGGCCGCACGCCCCCGCCCTGTTCTTCGAGGACCGGACCGTGACGTTCGGCGAACTGGACGCCGCCGCCAACCGCCTCGCGCACCACCTGCTCGGCCTGGACGTCCGGCGCGGCGACCGCGTCGGCGTACTGCTGCCGCGCGGCCCGGAATTCGTCACCGGTCTGCTGGCGACGCTCAAGGCCGGTGCGGCGTACGTGCCGCTGGACCCGGAGCACCCGGAGGCGCGGACCCGCACGGTGCTGACGGAGGCCGCGGTCGTGGCGGTGGTGACGGACGGCGCCCTGGGCGGCCGCGTACCGGAGGGCCCCGCCGTGGTCCGCATCGACGAGGCGGCGGACACGCTCGCCGCCTGCGCCGGCGGCAGCCCGGGGGTGGCCGTCTCGGCGGAGGACGTGGCCTGCGTGCTCTACACCTCCGGCTCGACCGGGCGGCCCAAGGGGGTGGCGGCGCCCCACCGCGCGACCGTGCGCACCTTCTTCGGGCAGGACTATGCCTCCTTCGGTCCCGGCGAGGTCTCCCTGCAGTGCGCCCCGGTGTCCTGGGACGGGCTCACGCTGGAGCTGTGGCCGTCGCTGCTGCACGGTGGCGCCTGCGTCCTCGCGCCCGGGCAGACGCCGGAGCCGGTGCGGATCGCGGAACTCGTCGCACGGCACGCGGTGACCACGATGTGGCTGTCCGCCGGGCTGTTCGCAGTGGTCGCGGACGCGCATCCGGAGGTGTTCGGCACGCTGCGGCAGGTGATGACGGGCGGTGAGGCCCCGTCGGTCGCCCATGTGCACGCGGTGCGACGCCTGCACCCGGAGCTCCGGATCGTGCACGGCTACGGGCCGGTGGAGAGCATGGTCTTCGCGACCACGCACCCGGTGGTGCCGGCCGACGAGGACCGTGCGGCACTGCCCATCGGCGGGCCGATCGCCCACACCCGGGTGCTGCTGCTCGACGAGGCCGGCTCCCCGGTGCCCGCGGGCACGGTCGGCGAGATCCATGTCGGCGGCGACGGGCTGGCCCACGGTTACCTCGGCCGCCCGGCGCTGACCGCGGAGCGCTTCGTCGCCGATCCGTACGGGCCGCCCGGCAGCCGCATGTACCGCACCGGCGACCTCGCGCGCCGCAGGGCGGACGGTGAACTCGAGTTCGTGGGCCGGGCCGACGACCAGGTGAAGATCCGCGGCTTCCGTGTGGAGCTCGGTGAGGTCGAAGCAGCGGTGACGGCCCACCCCGGGGTCGCGAAGGCCACGGTCACGGTGCGCGAGGACCGGGCCGGCCAGCGGCACATCGTGGCGTACGTCGTGGGCACGGCCGACCTCGCAGACCTGCACGCGCAGGTGCGGGGACGGCTCCCCGAGTCCATGGTGCCCTCGGCCTTCGTACCGCTGGACGCGCTGCCGCTCACGCCGAACGGCAAGGTCGACCGGAGGGCGCTGCCGGCACCGGAGTTCAGCGGGGGCGCCCCCTACCGGGCACCGCGCACGCCGCGTCAGGAGATCCTGTGCGGCCTGTTCGCGGAACTGCTCGGCGGCCGCGTCGTCGGCATCGACGACGACTTCTTCCGGATCGGCGGTCACTCACTGCTCGCGGCGCGGCTGACGGCCCGCGTCCGGGGCGTGCTGAACGCGGAACTCACGGTGCGCGACGTCTTCCGGCAGCCCACGGTGGCCGGGCTCGCGGAGCTGCTCCGGGCCGCGGATCCCGCCCGGCCGGCGCTGGAGCCGGTTGCGCGGCCGGCGGCTCTGCCCGCCGCGCCCGCGCAGCAGCGGCTGTGGTTCCTGGACCTCACCGGGGTGACGGGCTCGGCCTACCACGTCGCCCACACCCTGCGCCTGGCCGGTGAGCTCGACGCGCACGCGCTGCGTAGTGCACTGGGCGACGTGGTGGGGCGTCACGAGTCGCTGCGCACGGTGTTCGTCGAGGAGGAAGGGGTGCTGTACCAGCAGGTGCGCCCTGCCTCCGATGCGGTGGAGGTGGACTGCGAAGGCTTC
>NZ_JBJZOM010000037.1:0-2522 GCF_047200695.1 Streptomyces callyspongiae | reverse complement strand
GCGTACGCGACACCGACCTCACCGCCTACGCCCACCAGGACGTCCCCTTCGAAATCCTGGTGGAGGAGCTGAACCCGCAGCGGTCCCTCGGCCGCCACCCGCTGTTCCAGACCATGCTCGTCCTCCAGAACACCAGCGGGGCCGAGGCGCGCATGGCGGGCCTGGAGACCGAGCCCCCGCAGGTGGTGGCGCTGGAATCGGCCAAGTTCGACCTGACCTTCGACCTGACGGAGCACCACGACGCGTCCGGCGCGCCGCGCGGACTGACCGGCGTCCTCACCGCCGCCACCGACCTCTTCGACCGCACGACCGCCGAGCGTCTGGCCGAGCGGTGGCTCGCCCTGCTGGCGGACCTGGTGTCCGGGCCGGAGGACCGCATCGGGGACGTGGACCTGCTGACCCCGGCGGAACGGGCCGCGCTGCAGGCGGAGCAGCAGGTGGCGGAGCGCATCCCGGAGCACCTGCCGAGCGTGCACGGCAGGTTCCGCGACGTGGCCGCCCGGCACGCCGGCAGTACCGCACTCGTCTGCGGCGAGGAACGTCTCACCTACGGAGAACTGGACACCGTCGCCAACCGCTTCGCCCACCACCTCATCGACCGGGGCGTAACGCCCGGCTCCACCGTCGCCGTCCTGGTGGACCGGGATGTGCGCCTCGTGGTGGCGCTGCTGGGTGCGCTGAAGGCCGGTGCGGGCTACACCCTGCTCGACCCGCAGCTCCCCGCCGCCCGCCTGCACGCCGTCACCGAGCAGGCGGAGGTCGGGCACCTGGTCACGACGACCGGGCAGGACACCTCGTGGCTGGGCGCCGGCGTCCGCACGGTGCTGCTCGACGACGAGGACACCTTCGCCACCCGGCCGGCGTGGGACCCCGCGGTCGAGGTCTCCCCTCTGGACACCGCCTGCGTGATGTTCACCTCCGGCTCCACCGGTGCCCCCAAGGGTGTGGTGACGCCGCACCGGGCCCTGGTGGGCACGCTCACCGGCCAGAACTACGCGGAGTTCGGACCGGGCGAGGTGTGGCTGCAGTGCTCCCCCGTCTCCTGGGACGCGTTCGCCCTGGAGCTGTTCGGGCCGCTGCTGCACGGGGCCACCTGCGTGCTCCACCCCGGGAGCCGGGTCGACCCGGAGCGGGTGGCTTCCCTGATCGAGCGGCACCGGGTCGGCGCGGCCTACCTGTCGAGCGGGCTGTTCAACCACCTGCTGGACACGCACCCCGGGGTCTTCGACGCGGTACGGTGCGTGGTGACGGGCGGCGAGGCGCTCTCCGTTCCCCATGTCGCCCGTGCGCTGCAGACCTATCCGTCGACGCGGCTGGTGAACGGCTACGGACCGTTGGAGACCACGGTCTTCGCCACCACGCATCCCGTGTCGCGGCAGGACACGTCGCCCGGTCCGGTTCCGGTGGGTGCGGCGCTGACGGGCAAGCCCGTCCTCGTGCTGGACGAGCGGCTGCGTCCCGTGCCGCCCGGCGTCGTGGGTGAGGTCTACGTCGCGGGCTTCGGCCTGGCGCGCGGCTACGCCGGTCAGCGGGCACTGACCGCGGAGCGCTTCGTCGCCAACCCGTACGGGCCGCCCGGCAGCCGCATGTACCGCAGCGGCGACCTGGGCCGTCGCAGGGCCGACGGCATTCTCGAGCACCACGGCCGCTCCGACCACCAGGTGAAGATCCGCGGCTTCCGCATCGAGCCGGCGGAGGTGGAGAAGGTCCTCGTCGGCCACCCGGCGGTGCAGCAGGCGGTCGTCGTCCCGCGGGAGGGCGCGGGCGGTGTGCGGCTGGTGGCCTACGTCGTGGCCGACGGCGCGCGGTGCGACGCCGAGGTGCTGGGCCGCCACGCGGAGGCGGCGCTGCCGCCGCACCTGGTGCCGTCGGGATACGTGTTTCTCGACCGTCTCCCGCTGACCGGTTCCGGCAAGGTCGACCGCTCCGCGCTTCCCGCGCCCGGACGGGAGAGCACGCGCGGCTCCGGCCGGGCTCCGTCGACGCGCGAGGAGGCGGTGCTGTGCGACCTCTTCGCCGATGTCCTGGGTCTCGACACCGTGGGCGCCGACGACGACTTCTTCCGCCTCGGCGGCCACTCACTGGTGGCGGCCCGGCTGAGCAGTCGTGTGCGGAGCGTGCTGGGCGTGGAGGTGGGCGTCGCCGAGGTGTTCCGCTTCCCGACGGCCTCGGCGCTCGCGTGCCACCTGGCGGTCGCGGACCGGGCGAGGTCGGTCCTGGCCCGCTGCGAGCGCCCCGAGGTGCTTCCGCTGTCGGCAGCCCAGCAGCGGCTGTGGTTCCTGGAGCGCACCCAGGGCCCGAACGCCTCGTACCACGTGCCCTTCCTGCTGCGCCTGACCGGTGCGCTCGAGGTGTCCGCACTCCGGAGTGCGCTGGGTGACGTGATGGAGCGTCACGAGTCGCTGCGCACGGTCTTCCCGGAGAGCGGTGACGCACCGCAGCAGCGGGTGCTGCAGGCGCCGTCGGCCGAGGAGGTGTGTGTGCCGGCGGAGTGCGAGGAAGCGGATGTGGAGCGTCTCGCC
>NZ_JBJZOM010000036.1:0-2858 GCF_047200695.1 Streptomyces callyspongiae | reverse complement strand
TGATCAGACCGAGGACGGGGGCGCCGGTGGCGAAGTAGAGGGCGGTCGCGTCGTCCATCGTGGGAACCAGGTAGGCAAAGCCGATGATGATGCCCACGGCCAGGCAGGTCTGGACCACGAGGTTCAGCGGGAGGGTGGCGCGGCTGCGCAGGCCGGTCCAGCCCAGCAGCAGTCCGTAACTACGCAGCCAGTGGTTCACTCTGCTTCCCCTTCTCGGTGTCGTTCTTGCTCTCGCTGCCGACGAGGTCCATGTAGACGTCCTCGAGGCCGACGGGCAGCAGGGCGAATTCGTCGATGTGCTGGTCCTCCCGCAGCTTCTGGGCCCAGGCCAGCGCGTCGGAGGCGGCGTCGGAGTCGAGAGGGACGACCAGTCGACGCTGGGTGCGCACCGGTTCGGCGGCGGGCTTGAGGTGGTCGGGAAGCGCGGGCAGGTCGGCGGTGTCGGCGGTGGTCAGCTCCAGGCGGAGTGCGCCGACGGCGCGGGAGCGCAGCTGGGCGGGGGTGCCCTCGGCGACGACCTTGCCGGAGTCGAGGACGACGAGGCGGTCGACGCTCCGCTCGGCCTCGACGACGTTGTGGGTCACCAGCAGCACGGCCCGGCCCTCGCCCGCGAGTTCGCGGATCTGCTGCCACAGCAGCCTGCGGCGCACCGGATCCACGTCGTTGGTGGGTTCGTCGAGCATCACCACGCGGGCCGGGCCGGCGGCGGCCATGCCGTACGCGGTCAGGCGGCGGACACCGCCGGAGAGCTTCTCGCCCGTGACGTCGGCCCACTCGGCCAGTTCCAGGGCGTCGATCAGTTCTTCGGTCTTGGCGATGCCGTCCTGCTTGCTCAGGCCGCGGATGCGGGCCATGGAGCGAATGGCCTGACGGGGCGTGACCGCGGCCAGCGGGGCGTGGGCCTGTGGCATCACCGACACCATGCGCCGCACCCTGCTGGGTTCGGCCACCGGGTCGCAGCCGTCGACGCTGATGGTGCCGGAGGTCGGCAGCACCAGCCCGGCGACCTGGTTGATCAGCGTCGTCTTGCCGGCGCCGTTGTGCCCCAGCAGGCCCACGACCTCCCCGGCATCGACACGGAGACTGATGCCGTCGTTCGCACGTGCACCACGTTTGTATGACTTAACAAGATCTTCGATCAGGAGCACATCTACCGCCCGTTCGGATCGGAATACGGTTCATTCGGAGGGTATGTGACACGTCTCCGCGCGGTGTGTGCTTCCGCGCAGAGAGCGTGCCTGTCGTCCCACCGCGACCCCGTGGGGGGTGCCGGTAGTTTCGTCAGCGCCGATTCACCAACTGGAGCAGCTTGTTGGGGGTGGCGCCGTCCGGAACGCCCGTGAGAGCGCCGTCCACTGCGGCGCGGTCGAGTGCCTTGGCCACGGCCTGAGGGCTCGCCCACGGGCGCCGGCCGAGGTAGAGCGCGGCCGCACCGGAGACGTGCGCCGCGGAGACGGTGGTGCCGGACATCGTGCGGGTCTCCCCGCCCGGCCAGTCCGAGGTGATGTCCACGCCGGGGGCGTAGAGGTCGATGCCCTCGCCGTGGTTGCTGAAGGGAGCGACCTGGTCGTCGCAGTCGGAGGAGGCCACCGTGATGCCCTCGCGCACGCGGGCCGGTGACGTTCCGTCGACGTCGGCGCCGTCGGCGCCCGCTTCCAGGGAGTAAGTGACACCGGAGGCGATGGACGTGCGGATCGCGTCGTCCAGCACGTCGCTCGCGGGGAGGCCGATGACCCAGTTGACGACCGAGGGGCCGGAGGCGTGCTCGGTGACCCAGTCGATCCCGTCGAGGACGCCCGCAACGGTGCCGCCGCCCTCTGCGTCGAGCACCTTCACCGAGATCAGACGGGCCTTCTTGGCGACCCCGTACTCGGAGCCGCCGATGATGCCCGCCATGTGCGTGCCGTTGCCGTTCTCGTCGCTGCCGTCCCCGCCGAAGGCGTCGAAGCCGGGCTCGGCGCGGGGGGCCAGGTCGGGGTGGTCGTAGTCGATGCCGGTGTCGATGAGGTAGACGTCGACGCCGTCGCCCGCCCGGGCCGGGTAGGTGTAGGTCCCGTCGAGCGGCAGGGAGGGCTGGTCGATCCGGTCGAGCCCGCAGGACAGCGGGCTCGACTGGGTGATCCGGTGCGGGCGGTGCCGGTGCACCCGCGTGTTCTGCTCCACCACGCGGACGGCCGGGTCCGCCGCCAGGCGTTCGGCCTGCCGCTCGGTGGCCGAGACCAGGGCCCCTTCCAGGGCGCTGTCGTACCGCTCACGGACGCGGACGCCGTACCTCGCCAGGTCGGGCTGCTCCCCGTCCTCGAAGGCAACCACGTAGCTGCCGTCCAGAGCGCTGCTGCTCCCGGCGTTGATCACGGGTTCGGCGCTCCGGGCATACCCGGGAGCGGCCACCGTGCCCACGCCCAGGAGTGCGCCCACAGCCAGAGTGGTCACCACCTTCGTCCGGCCGATGGTCAGCCAAGCTGTTCGCACTGTCTCTCCTCGTGGGCATTGATGCATGCATGACAGGGGGCGTCACGATGCCCCGGGAGCTGCGACGACACAAGTCCCGGGTGGGCGCGCCGAACCGCCCACCGGTCGCGGGGGAGAACTGTCCCGGCTGGTGACGTCCCGAACCTTCTCCACCCGGCTTTTTGCGTGGCAGGGGCAATTCGATGACAAACGTCATGCGCGCCCGCGGCCGCGCGACGCGGACCGCGGAACCGGTCGTTCCGCGGTCGCCGCGCGGGTGGGTGTCAGGTTGCGGGGGAGGCGAGGGTGACGAGGGTGATGTCGGAGTCGGCGCCGACGCGGACGGGTGGTCCCCAGGCGCCGGCGCCGCGGGTGACGTAGAGCTGGGTGTCGCCGTAGCGTTCCAG
>NZ_JBJZOM010000035.1:0-3168 GCF_047200695.1 Streptomyces callyspongiae | reverse complement strand
CTGCCTGCGACCGGCGGACAGGCGGCCGGATCCTCTCAGCGACTTGCCGTCGACGGCGATCACTTGCCGTTGCTCCGAAGCCGTTCCCGCGGAGTTCCGGCCGACGAGGTAGGCGCCGACGGCCCGGTCCAGGGCGTCACCGTCGACGGCCGCCAGCACACGGCCGATCGTGGTCCGCGAGGGAGAACGACGCCACCGCAGCGGATGCCGCCGGACTCCGACGGCCCTCAGCACGGTGTCCGAGGCCCGCCCTGCCCACTCGGCGATCTCATCGACGCTCCTGGCTCCCGAGACAGCCGCGCAGGAACAGACAAGAAGGATCGCGGTCAGCGAGTACCAGCGACCCCGCCTCGCACGCGGGTCGGGCACCAGGTCCAGGAACGTCCCCAGGTCAGCAACTTGGCCGATGTCCAGCGGCCCCAGCCTCACCAACACCGGCGGGATGGGAGAAGATACAGCGGCAGGCACGGGCCACCTCACGATCGTTGAGCTTCGACACCCCAATGATCACGAAGCCCGTGCCTGCTCTGCCATGCACCCCAACCGGTCACGGCCAGACCCAGCGGCACGACCCCGGAACTTGATCAAGCCCTGGTGGCCTCGATGGACGATCAGTTGCTGTATGGGCCGGTGCTGTTCGAGCTGGAGTTGATGGAGGCCGTGGAGCGGGGGTTGCTGGCGCGGTGGGAGATCGACGTGCTGGAGATCACCGACCCCCACGCGCCGGAACCCGGCTCGGAAACTGCGGAAGAGGCTCAGGGCCAGCGCCTGGCCGCACTGCAGGCCCGCGGCCGGTGGTGCAGGTGCAGTTGCTCGGCCTCCAAGAGATTCGTCGCACCGAGCGCGAGAGCAACCGAGAGCTGGACCACGAGCTGAGCGCGGTCCCGCCAGCCGTTACCCCCTCCGGACGGCAGCACCTTCGCCAGCGCACCGGTCAGCCCCACACGGTCCGCGCACCTGCGCAGCAGCACCGCCCCCGCATGACCGATCAGCCCTTTGCCGTCGGCCTGCACGGCCAGCCGACGGTCCCACCCTGTACGCTCGATCACCGGAAAGGTGCCCTGACTCTTGTAGCGGATACGACGTAGACACTCGCATCCTCGCAGGTCAGCGGCACCTTTCTACTATCAGGGCGTCAGGTCACCCAATCCCGCTGAATATCCAGGGTCAACGCACCGCACCCTCGCTCACCCGCCAACCGTGAGCCAAGTCAGGAAGCCCGCGACGACGTGCTCATGGGAGCAGGCGCCGTCCCAGCAAGAAGTCCTCGTCAGCTGTGCTGACGAGGACTCTCACGCAAGATCGAGGCTAGGAAAAATGTCTCATGCTCACCACAGTCCAATGAGAAGTGAGACCGAAGCGATTACCCACACGGCGCCAATCAGTCGATACATAAGCAAAATCAATGCGCCTGGCATTCTGTCTTGGCTTCTGAAATAGACGTATTCGATAATTCGCTTATAGTTGCATAGGATTACAGTGCCAACGATCAGCATAATCGGCGCAAATATCAAGCGCACGATGGCATCATCGCTAAACTTTGAAGGGTCGCTCATTCTCGCATCCAATAGATGTCATCCAGTCGGCGAGACCCGTTCTCTCTAGCGGGCAAGTAGCTCCGACATCGCATCTCCAACCATTCCATCTTCTCCTGTGTAATTGTATCCTACGGAACCTTCTACCTCCGCCCCGTACTCGTAGCCACCCTGTGCAGCCCAGACCTGATTCCCCTCGGAGGTCTCAGAGCCGATTCCGAATTCCAGGTCTGTAGTGACGCCACTACCCCAAGCGGCGCTAAGTCCGAAGTCGAAGCCATGGCCGTGCAACTGGCTGGGATCGTCGGCGTTGCTGGCAAGGAGCGTGATTGAAACACTGCCGCCAGCGGTCATTGTTGCGACACCTACTGACTGGCTCCTTGCAAGGACAAAGTCGCCATCTGAGACTCGGGTGACAACTACACAAGAGGAAAAGCTACCTCCGATCACTTCTCCTCCACTGAGGGTGCCGCACATCCCTACGGTGCGAACACTCCCTATGGGTTTCGCCATGGCCTTATAAAACCGCTGAGCCGCATAGTCGTCGATACCTCCTACGGCAATAATCTTCGCGGCAATTGCGGCCATCTTTTTCAGCGTTTCCCCGTCTTGTAGCACTTCTTCGATTTTACTCTTTGTCTCAGTCGGCCCTTGCGTTCCGCCACCGCCCTTACAGGAAGGCCCGTTGCACGGATGGTGCGGCGCAGGTTTGCTAAAATCTACGGCCTCTTGCGGCCTTCCGTTTCCTTCCGTCCCGTCAGGCCTCTCGGGGCACTTGGTGTCGGAACCCTCACCACCGCAGGCGAGGCGTTCACCGGTGGGGTCGGTGTAGGTGTAGGGGTTCTGCCGGGCGTAGGAGTAGCCGTTAAGCGTCTGGGAGACACCAGTCTGCAGTACGGGGTCGGCGCTGAGGAAGGTTCCTGTTGTGGGGTCGTATTCGCGTGCGCCGATGTGTGTGAGGCCGGTTGCTTTGTCGTGGGTTTTGCCGATGAAGGCTTTGTCGTCGATCCAGTTGCCGATGCTGGCTTCGGTACGTTGTTCCCCGAATGGTGTGAAGGCGCGTTTGACGAAGGACTGTTCTTCGCTGACATCGACGGCGATCGTGCTCGTGCGGTGTTTGTCGCCGGCGAGAGAGGAGACTGACTGGTCGTTTGCGTTGTCGCGGTTGCTGCGAACGGCGAGGGTCATGTCGGGGGTCCCGTAGTAGCGCTGGGCCCACATCGTACCGTCGGCGCGCAGGTGGAGTTCGGTGTCGCCGGCGTAGAGGACGCGTTCGCCGCCTTCGGTGTGGCGGATGAGGAGGTTTCCGGAGGCGTCGTAGAGGTAGTGGGTGTCGACGACGTCTTCGGTGACCTGGGCGAGTTTGCCTTCGGTGTTCCAGGTGAGGGTCTGCCCCGGTCGCTGGGTGGTGTTGCCTGCCGGGTCGTAGGCGTAGTCGCGGCCGGGGTTGGTGCAGTCGGCTGTTGTGCTGGTGCCGGTGAGGGTGTGGGGCTGAGCGCCGGTGTAGCAGTAGGGACTGCTGCACGGTGGGGTGACACCTGACCTGGCTTGCCCGTAGGGCGGCCTGGAAGGATGTAGCCGTGCCAGTTCCCTATCCCCAAGAGTTCCGTGACGACGTGTTCCGCGTCGCGCT
>NZ_JBJZOM010000034.1:0-4660 GCF_047200695.1 Streptomyces callyspongiae | reverse complement strand
AGCCGCCCCGAGGCGTTGGACGACACCCCGGCCGAGACCCGCCTGGAGAAGGTCATCCTCGGCGTCGTGACCGCGCGCAGCAGGCACGAACGGATCGGCGTACTCGACAACTTCTTCGAACTCGGCCTCGACTCGCTCACGATCACCCGGATCTACCGGGACCTGCGCGACGAACTCGGTTTCGACTTCCCCATCACGGCGCTCTTCGGCGAACCCAACGTCCGGCGCCTCGCCACCCATCTCGCCGGCACCGCCAGTGGGCCCACGCCGGCCCAGGACGCCTACGACCGCGCGCGCCTGCGCCGCCAGGCCCGAGTGCGCCGCGCGAAGTGACCCGACGCCCACCGTGCGGCGCGTATCCGAGGAAAGGACGCACATGACAACGGCCTTCGAGCAGGAAGCGGGCGACATCGCGGTCATCGGCATGGCCGGACGGTTCCCCGGAGCCCGCGACCTGACCGAGTTCTGGGCGAACCTGCGGGACGGGGTGGAGTCGATCCGCACCCTCACGGACGAGGAGCTGTCCCCCCACGTCCCGCCGGAGCTGCTGCAGGACCCCGACTACGTCCGGGCGGGCGGAGTGCTGGAAGACGTCGACCGGTTCGACGCCCGGTTCTTCGGCTACAGCGCACGCGAGGCCGCTCTCCTCGATCCGCAGCACCGCGCGCTGCTGGAATGTGCCTGGCACGCCCTGGAGGACGCCGGTCACCCGGAAGGCGGCCGCGGCGTGGGCGTGTACGCGGGCTGCAGCCTCTCCGGCTACCTTCTCAACAACCTGCTTCCCGGCCGGAGCGTCGACGCGTCCGCCGCCGGATTCGAGCTGCTGATCGCCAACGACAAGGACTACCTGGCCAGCCGCATCGGCTACAAGCTCGGGCTGGAGGGCCCGGCCGTCTCCGTGCAGACCGCCTGCTCCTCCTCCCTGGTCGCCGTCCACATGGCCGCACAGTCCCTGCTCTCCTACGAGTGCGACGTCGCACTCGCCGGCGGCGCGACGGTGCGTGTGCCGCACCATGCCGGGTACCGCTTCGAGGAGGGCATGATCCTCTCCCCGGACGGTCACTGCCGGCCCTTCGACTCCCGGGCCAACGGCACCGTGGGCGGCAACGGCGCTGGGCTGGTCGTCCTCAAGCGGCTCGCCGACGCACGCGCCGACGGCGACCGCGTCGATGCCGTCATCAAGGGGTCGGCTCTCACCAACGACGGTTCCGACAAGGTCGGTTACACCGCTCCGAGCGTCCACGGACAGGCGGCCGCAGTGGCCGCCGCGCTCGGCGTCGGAGGGATCGAGCCGGACACCGTGACCGCCATCGAGGCCCACGGCACCGGCACCCCGCTCGGCGACCCCGTCGAAGTCGCCGCGCTCAACGAGGTGTTCCGCACCTCCACCAAGGACACCGGCTTCTGCGCCCTCGGATCGGTCAAGTCCAACATCGGGCACCTGGACAGCGCAGCAGGCATCTCGGGCTTCCTGAAGGCTGTCCTCCAACTGCGCAACCGGCAGCTCGCCCCCACCCTTCACTACAGCGAACCCAACCCCCGCATCGACTTCGCCGACTCCCCGTTCTCCGTGTGCGACCGGCTCCAGGAGTGGAAGGGACGGGACGCGGCCCCGCTGCGTATCGGCGTCAGCTCCTTCGGCTTCGGCGGGACCAACGCCCACGTCGTGCTGGAGGAGGCCCCGGACCGCCCCGCGGCGCCGCCGCCCGCACGGGCCGTGCAACTGCTTCCCCTCTCGGCCCGCACCCCCGCAGCTCTCGACGCCGCGGCAGCCGATCTCGCCGACGCCCTCCGCGCCCCCGACGCCCCCGCCCTGCCGGCCGCCGCGCACACCCTGCAGAGCGGCCGCCGGGCCTTCACCCACCGGCGGATCGTCATCGGAAGGGAACCGGGCGATGCCGCCGAGGTTCTCGACGGCGCCGACCCGGCGAGGACCGCGAACGGCACGGCCACGAGCGGTGCCCGGATCGCGCTCCTGCTGCCCGGCCAGGGCAGCCAGTACCCCGGCATGGGCCGCGAGCTGTACACCGGCGAGCGCGTCTTCCGCGAGCGCATCGACGAGTGCGCGGAGACCCTGCGCCCGTACCTCGGACGCGACCTGCGCACCCTGCTCCACCCGGAGAACCCCGGCTCCGCCGAACTGCGCGACGCCGCCGACACCCTGCGGCGCACCGAGTTCGCGCAACCGGCCCTGGTGACCGTGGAGTACGCCCTGGCCGAGTTGCTGAGCAGCTGGGGACTGCGCCCGGCCGCCCTGCTGGGCCACAGCGTCGGAGAGATCACCGCCGCCTGCCTCTCGGGTGCGCTCTCCCTGCCAGACGCCCTGCGCCTGGCCGCCCGACGCGGCGCCCTCATGCAGCAGCTTCCGCCCGGCGCCATGCTCTCCGTCGCCCTCGACGAGGCCGCCCTCGTTCCGATGATGCCCGAGGGACTGTCGCTGGCCGCCGTCAACGCTCCGGGACTGTGCGTCGTCTCCGGACCGCAGGACACCGTGGAGGCGTTCGCGCAGGAACTCGCGGGCCGCGACATCGGCCACACCCGGCTGCACACCTCGCACGCCTTCCACTCGGCGATGATCGAGCCGGCGCTCGCCGAACTCGCCGAGGAAGTACGCGGCCTCACCGCCGCCGCGCCCCGCGTCCCGTACCTCTCGAACCGCACCGGCGACTGGATCACCGCCGGACAGATCGCCGACCCGGCCTACTGGACCGGCCACGCCCGCGACGCGGTGCGCTTCGGCGACGGCGTGGACCGGCTCCTGGAGCAGGAGGACCTGCTGCTCGTCGAGGCCGGGCCAGGGCGCACCCTGACCACTCTCGCCCGCGGCGCGGACGGTGCGCTGCGCCGCACACTCGTCCCCACCATGCCCGGCCCGGACGACGAGGCGGACGCCCAGGACTTCCTGCTCACCGCCGTCGGGCGCCTGTGGGCCTCCGGCGCCGACATCGACTGGGACGCCCTGGAGGGCACCGGCGGCACGCGCCACCGGGTCGCGCTGCCCGGATACCGCTTCCAGCGGCGCCGTCACTGGGTCGAGGCACCCGCCGGCACGGGTACCGCCGCGCAACCGGTGATCGACACACCGGACGACGAGGACGACGAACCGGCACACCTGGACAGCCGTCCCGAACTGAGCACCCCCTACCAGGAGCCGCGCGACGCCCGCGAACGGACCGTCGCCGCGGTGTGGCAGGACCTGCTCGGTGTCAGCCCCGTCGGCGTCCACGACAACTTCATCGAGCTCGGCGGGCACTCGCTGCTCGCCACCCGGGTCGTCGCCCGACTGAAGGAGGAGACCGGTGTCGCCCTCCCGATGCGGGAACTGGTCCAGGCCTCCACCGTCGCCGCGATCGCCGAACTCCTTGCCCATCACGGCGGCGACGCCGCCCCCGCGGCCGACCCGCAGGACCGGATGCCGACGGCCGTCCCCGATCCGGAGAACCTCTACGAGCCGTTCCCGCTCACCGAGATCCAGCAGGCCCAGTGGATCGGCCGGATGGGCAACTTCCACCTCGGCAACGTCGCCGCCCACATCTACTGGGAGGTGGAGAACGCCGGCATCGACCTGGACCGGCTCGCGGCCGCGTGGAACGTGCTGCTGCGACGGCACCCCATGCTCAACGCCGTCCTCACCGACGACGGCAGGCAGCGCATCCTCCCCGACCAGGGACCGTACGTCTTCGATACCGTCGACCTGCGCGACCGCCCCGAGGACGAACGCACGGCCCGGCTGGAGGAGCTGCGGGAACGCATCTCGCACGAGATGCGCCCGACGGACACCTGGCCCCTGTTCGGCATCACCGCCGTGCTGCTGCCGGAGGACCGCACCCGTCTGTTCCTCAGCTTCGATCTGCTGATCGCCGACATCGGCAGCATCCGCATCCTGCTCCAGGAGTGGCGGCAGCTGTACGCGGACCTCGGCACCGCCCTCCCCGAACTGCAGATCTCCTACCGGGACTACGTGCTGGCCGCCGCCCAGGTGCGCCGCACCTCCCTGTACGAGACGTCCCTCGCCTACTGGCGGGAACGTGCTGCCGAGCTGCCGCCCGCTCCCGACCTGCCGCTCGCGGTGTCCCCGTCGGAGCTGGACACCCCGCGCTTCACGCCGCGGAGCCACGTCCTCGCCCAGGACGACTGGCGGCGTGTCAAGGAACGTGCCGCGAGCCTGGGCGTGACGCCCTCGTCCGTGCTGCTCGCGGTCTATGCGACGGTCCTCGGCGGCTGGACGCGCAGCTCCCGCTTCACCCTCAACGTCACCGTCATCAACCGGCTGCCGGTCCACCCGGACGCCGACGGGCTCGTCGGCGAGTTCGCCTCCTTCGATCTGCTGCCCGTCGACCTGGAGCAGCACCGGGGCGTCGCGGACATCGCGCGCGCCCTCCAGGAGCGCGCCTGGGAGGATCTGGAGTACCGCTACGTCAACGGGGTCGACGTACTGCGGGAACTGGCACGCCAACGCGGCGGGACCACCGGCTCGGTCATGCCCATCGTCTTCACCAGTACCCTCGTGCAGGACACCGGCGACCAGGGCGAGACGCTGTTCGACTGGCTCGGCGACATGGTGCACGAGTCCGTCCAGACGCCGCAGGTGTGGCTGGACGCAGCCGTGCTGGAGACCAGCAAGGGGCTCTACATCAGCTGGCCCGCGGTCGAGAAGCTT
>NZ_JBJZOM010000033.1:0-8737 GCF_047200695.1 Streptomyces callyspongiae | reverse complement strand
GGACGCCGAAGGGGATACCCAGCGACTGTGCGAGCAGCGTGGCGACCGTCGTCGCCGGGAGACCGCACAGCAGCAGCGTGCCGAGGCGCCGCCACCTGCCTCCCTTCCGGGAGACGTCCCTGACCAGGCGGCGCCACAGGTACCAGTGGACGGTCGTCAGCAGGACGAGGCTGGTGACGGCGTTCAGGAGCAACGGGAGCACAGCAGAGTTTCTCCGTCCGTACGGGGTACCGGCCGATCGTGGGCGGCCGTGCGCCGGCACGGGGTCGCGGTGCCGGTCGATGCGGGTGTGGACCGTTCGGCAATGTAGCTGCCGCCCATGGCACCGGTCCTCGCAACGTCGCGCTGCCGCAGGGGAGTCCGGCCCCGCGCAGAGCGGTGCGGAGTCCGGCGATCAGGGCGCGACTGCCCGTCTCATGTGGTCCTGGAGTGAAGAGTGATGATAGATGTCATGACTACTGGACTGGCGAGGCGCTTGGTTCCCGACGACCTGTGGTGCCGGACAGCGCCGCTGCTCCCTTCCTTCATGTCGCGGCCGCAGGGCGGCGGGACGGCTCCCGTGCCGGAGCGGACGGTGTTCACGGCCGTCGTCTTCGTCGTGACGAGTGGGTGTGCCTGGCGGAAGCTGCCCGCCGCGTTCGGTGTCTCCCCCGCCACCGCGCACCGCCGGTTCGCCGCGTGGACCGACGCCGGACTCTGGGAACGGCTGCGTGCGGTCGGGCAGTGGGGGGCCGCGGGGTGCGGGCTGGAGGAGTGGGTCTCGGTGATCGTGCAGGCGGCCGAGGAGCGGGCCGGCGGGGAGCGGAACTGAAGCTCCGGCAGACTCCGGCGAACGGCCACATGAGACGGTTTCGGCGCGTCCGGGTGTCGAGCGGACATGACCCGTTGACGGCTTCTGTCGGTGCGTAGAAACATACCGACCGACGCCGGAAGTCGTGAGAGGAAGCGGTCCACAGCAGGCGTCGACAGTCCACATCCCATGGCCTGCAAGAATGCTCACGGACAGGTGTCGTTCCGGAGATGGAAATGCGGAATTCCGGTGGATCCAGAATGCTGGGCCACAGTCGTGCGGGCGGTCTCTCCTCCGGGAGTGCCGCCGAAGAGGAAGTCCGAGCGAAACGTTGTTCCCAGCCGGTTCCCGTCGATAACGCGACTCGGGGAGTCGCTGTCGCCGGAGCGACAGTGTGCAGGTTCTCCGGCGCGCATCGAGAGGGTTTCCCGATGGCGTGCGAGCCGGGTGGCGCCGGGCCGCCCGCGGGCCGGTGGCGGTCCGTCGGCGGCGGTCATGTGCCGTCCGACCGCAGTTCGCGAACGCTGTCCGGGATGAGCGGGCGCGCCGTGGTGTTCCGTCAGACATCCCCGGTGGGGGAGAGGGAAAGGTGTTTCACGAGCCTTTGACGGGACTTCGTCCAGTAGGAGCGATCCGGACACGGTCCGGTGTGCAGCGGTGTTCGGATCCGAATTGATCGCACCGTCCGATTTCGTTGCGCAACGACATCAAGTGCTATCCCTCGGCGCGTAGTTGTATCCCACGGTCGGGGTGGAACCGTACGTTACCGTTGATGTAAGGACTGCAGCCTTGAGCACCTCTCGTGACTCAGCGGAAGACCTCTCCGTCGCCCGGGAAGAAGAGAATGGCGCGACGTCCTACCCTTTGACGCACACGCAGTGGGGCGTTCTTTTCCAGTCCCGTCATGCGGAGCGGGAAGGGCTCTACCACGCGCAGGTCGTGCTCGAGATTTCGGAGGCCATCGATCTCGACGTGTTCCGGCAGAGTTGGGAGCACGTCGCAGGGCGCCATGCCGCCCTGCGCACGAGCTTCCACGAGGGAACCGACGGTGAGCCGGTCCAGAGTGTCGCCCCGACGGTGGAACTCCCCTTCACGCACGAGGACTGGAGCGGCCTGGGCGCCGAGGAGCAGTCGGAGAAGCTGACCGGCAGGCTGCGGGCCGATCAGGAGGAGGGATTCCGCCTGGACGAGGCGCCGTTGTGGCGTCTCCACGTCGCGCGTCTGGCCCCGGAGCGGCTTCAGCTCCTGTGGAGCTTCCACTACGTCCTCCTCGACGCGCGGAGCCAGGAGGTCGTACTGCGTGAGGTCGAAGAGGTCTACGCGCGTCTCATCTGTCATGAACCTGTAACCAGTGTTTCCGGGACGGCCTACCGCGAGTACGTCGACTGGCTGGCCCGCCAGGACCTCGACCGGGCCCAGGCCTTCTGGCAGGAGGAACTCCGCTCGGTGCCCTCCGCCGCGCCGCTCCCGGTCGAGCGGAAGTCCTCCGACACATCCGGTGACGGGACCCTCGTCGCGTACGGCCAGGCCTCGCTCCGGCTGGACGAGGAGGAGACCACCGCCCTGCGGGAGGCCGCGGAGCAGCACGGTCTGACCCTGGACACCGTGGTGCGCGGAGCCTGGGCGTTCCTGCTGAGCCGCTACTCCGGCACCGACGAGGTGGTCCTCGGCGTCACGACCCCCGGACGCCCGAGCGACCTGCCCGGAGCGGTCGGCATGGTAGGCCTGCTGATCAACACGCTCCCGCTGCGCGTCGGAGTGCCGGCCGCGACGGACTGGCCGACATGGCTCGGGACCCTGCAGCGCGGCTACGCCCGGCTCCAGGAGCACGAGTACAGCCCGCTCCTCCAGGTGCAGCGGTGGAGCGGCATCGGCTCGGGTGAGGCACTCTTCGAGAGTGTCCTGACCGTCGAGGACGACCGTGCGGACACAGGGAAGAGCCCGCTGCGCATGGTCAGGACGTGGGAGGAGAGCCACGCGGCCTATCCGCTCAGCGTCGTCGCGACCACGGGCAGCCGCCTCTCGCTCACCGTCCACTACGACACCGCGCGCTTCGCCTCCCCGACCGTCGAGCGGATGATCGGGCACCTGAGGCAGATCACCACCGAACTGGTGCAGCGGCCGCAGGCCCGGCTGGGAGAGCTGGCGATGGTCACGCCGGCGGAGTTCTCCCGGCTCGTCCACGAGTGGAACGACACGGACACGCCGTACTCGCGCGACCTGTGCATGCATCAGCTCTTCGAACAGCGCGTGCAGCAGGCCCCCGAGGCCACGGCGCTGCTCTTCCGGGACGAACACTGGACATACCGGGAAGTCAACGAGCGCGCCAACCAGGTGGCGCACCACCTCACCCGGACAGGCATCGGGCGCGGCGACAAGGTGGCCGTCCTGATGGAGCGGGCGGCCGAGATGGTCCCCGCCCTGCTCGGCGTCCTGAAGGCCGGTGCCACCTACGTCCCGCTGGACGTCAACGCGCCCGTCAAGCGCTGGCACTGGATCCTCGACTCGCTGCAGGCCAGGTGCGTGCTCACCCAGCACCGCCTCGTGCCGCGCCTCGGCACCGCCGACCCGCTGCCCGACCTCGCCCACATCGTGTGCGTGGACCCGGCGGACCCGGTGGACGCGGACTTCGAGGTCCCGGAGGGCACCCCGTACACCGTTCACCCCTCGACCGCGCTGTCGGACCTGCCGCGGCACGACCTTCCGGTGCAGGGCACCCCGGAGGACTTCGCCTACATCATCTTCACCTCCGGATCCACCGGAACCCCCAAGGGCGTCACGGTGGCCCACTTCCCGGCCGTGAACCTCATCGAATGGGTCAACCGGACCTTCTCGGTGGGGCCCGAGGACCGCATCCTCTTCGTCACCTCGCTGACCTTCGACCTGTCCGTCTACGACGTCTTCGGCATGCTCGCCGCCGGCGGCTCCGTGCGCATGGCCACCAGCGAGGACATCCAGGAACCGGCCCAGTTGCTGCGGTACCTGGCGAACGAACCCATCACCTTCTGGGACTCGGCACCGGCCGCCCTGATGCAACTGGTGCCGTTCCTGCCCACCGACGGCGACGGCGCCTACGAGCTCGTGTCCCGGAACCTGCGCCTGACCTTCATGAGCGGCGACTGGATCCCGCTGCACTCCCCGGACGTCCTGAAGGCCGCCTTCCCCAACGTCCAGGTGGTCGGACTCGGCGGTGCCACGGAGGCGACGGTCTGGTCGAACTACTTCCCCGTGCACGAGGTCGACCCGGCCTGGTCGAGCATCCCCTACGGGAAGCCGATCCAGAACGCCCGCTACTACGTTCTCGACGAGAGCCTGCGCCCCTGCCCGATCGACGTCCCCGGCGACCTGTACATCGCCGGCGACGTCCTCAGCTCCTGCTACGCCGGCGCACCTGAGCTCACGGCGAGCAAGTACCTGCCGTCGCCCTTCAGCGACACCCCCGGGGACCGCATCTACAAGACGGGCGACATGGCCCGGTGGCGCGACGACGGCAACCTGGAGTTCCTCGGGCGCACCGACTCGCAGGTCAAGATACGCGGCTACCGCATCGAACTCGGTGAGATCGACAGCGTCCTGAGCGAGCACGACGTCGTGCAGGATTCGGCGACCATCGTCCGCGAGGACCGCCCGGGCGACCGCTCCCTGGTCTCCTACGTCGTCCTCCACCCGCAACTCGCCCACGAGGCCGTGCAGGAGAACGACGCTTCCCTGGCCGACAAGCGGGTCGACCACTGGCGCGAGGTCTACGACGCCTTCGACCCGGACGCCGCCGGCAGCGCCGAGGACGGCCACGACTTCTCCGGCTGGAGCAGCAGCTACACCGGACGCCCCATCCCCCTGGAGGAGATGCGGGCCTGGCAGGACGAGACGGTCTCCCTCATTCGCAGCTACGACCCCCGGACCGTGCTGGAGATCGGATGCGGCACCGGCCTCCTCCTGTTCCCCCTCGCGGAGCACTGCCACCGGTACTACGGAACGGACTTCTCCTCGGCACCGCTGGAATCCGTACGGCGACGCATCGAGGACGACCCGCGGCTTCGTGACCGGGTGGTACTCCAGCAGCGCGAGGCGGACCGTCTCGACGCCCTCGAGCTGGAGCCCGTCGACACCGTCGTCGTCAACTCGGTGATCCAGTACTTCCCGGGGATCGACTATCTGCTCCGCGTCCTCGAGGGCGCCCTGTCCCGGGTCGCCGACGGCGGGCGCATCATCGTCGGCGATGTGCGCAGCCTTCCCCTGCTCGAGGCCTTCCACGCGAGCGTGGAAGCGGACAACGCCCCGGACGGCACCACCCGCCTGCAGCTCCGGCAGCGCGTCCAGCACCGGTTGCAGCAGGAGGAGGAACTCACCCTCGACCCCGCGTTCTTCCGGGACTGGGCGGCCACCACCGGCCTGGTCTCCCGGGTCGAGATCCGCCCCAAGCGCGGTCGCCACCTCAACGAGATGTCCATGTTCCGGTACCAGGTGGTGCTGCACGTCTCCCGCGACGGCGCACCCGCAGCGGGCGGAACGGAACCGCCCGCCCCGGAGCTCGACTGGTCCGCGGACGCACTCACCCTCCCCGGCCTGCGGGAACGGCTCGCCTCCGACCGTCCCGAGCGCATCCGCGTGCGGAACGTTCCCAACGCGCGCGTCGAGGAGGCGGTCCGCACCCTCCGCTGGGCGAAGGGCGAGACCGGTCCGGACACCGTCGAGGCGCAGCGGGCGCAGAACCCCGCCGCGGACGCCGTCGATCCCGAGGACCTCTGGGAACTCGCCGAGGAGGCCGGGTACCTGGCTGACGTCGACTGGGGACGCCACGGGGCGGACGGCACCTGCGCGGTGCTGCTGACCCGCGAGGGCGTGGAGGCGGGCCCGGACCCGGAGGAGCGCATCGTGCCCGCCCCGTCCGGAGCGTCGCCGGCCGACTGGACGGCGTACGCCAACCAGCCGCTCAAGGGCGAGATCCGGCACCGCCTCATGCCCCAGCTGCACACCCACCTCGCCGAGCGGCTGCCCGGATACATGCTGCCGTCCGACCTGGTCGCCCTCGACGCGCTGCCGGTCACCTCCAGCGGCAAGCTCGACCGGCGTGCGCTGCTGCAGCCCCGCACCTCCTCGCAGCCCGAGGGGACGGCGTCCGCGGTTGCCGCCCGCAACACCACCGAGGCGCTGCTCGTCTCGATGTGGGAACAGATCCTGGGACGTTCCCCGATCGGAGTCCTCGACGACTTCTTCGCACTCGGCGGTCACTCCCTGCTCGCCGTGCAGCTGGTGACCCGCATACGCCAGGTGTTCTCGCTCGAAGTGC
Source organism: Streptomyces callyspongiae (assembly GCF_047200695.1). Taxonomy (NCBI): domain Bacteria; kingdom Bacillati; phylum Actinomycetota; class Actinomycetes; order Kitasatosporales; family Streptomycetaceae; genus Streptomyces; species Streptomyces callyspongiae. The sequence goes on along the minus strand of NZ_JBJZOM010000033.1, from coordinate 2,657 downwards.
CGGTACGGCTCTTCTTCGATCTCCCGACGATCGCCGAAGTGGCGCGCGAGATCCAGCGGCTGCAGGAGGAACTGCAGCCGCTGGAGGTGCGCCCCCTCACGGCCGTGCCCCGCACCGGCCCCCTGCCGGCCACGTTCGACCAGCAGCGACTGTTCTTCATCGACCGGCTCAGCCCGGGGACCACGTCCTACACCGTCAACTGGCTGATTCCGCTGCCGACGTCCCTGGACGCCGGGCTCGTCCGGAACGCGCTCGCCGAGATGATCCGCCGTCACGAACCGCTGCGCACCGTCTTCCGCGAGGAGGACGGCCAGGTCTGGCAGATCATCACCGACGACTGCCGCATCGACCTCCCGCAGCTCGACCTCTCCGCGTACCCGGAGCAGGAGTGCGAGGAGCTGGCGCAGGAGGAGATCAGGCGCCTGTGGGACCAGTCCTTCGACCTCGCGACCGGTCCCCTGCTGCGTGCGGAACTCATCACCCTCTCCGGGACCGATCAGGTGCTGGCCCTCGGCGCCCACCACACGGTCTTCGACGGGTACTCGATCGGCGTGTTCGGCGAGGAGTTCCTCAGGATCTGCCAGTCCCTGGCCGAAGGGGAGCCCTCGCCGCTGCCGGAACTGGAGGTGCAGTACGCCGACTACGCGGTCTGGCAGCAGAGCTGGCTGGAGGAGGACCGGCTCGCCTTCCACCTGGACTACTGGAAGGCACAACTCGCCGAGGCACCCGAGCTCCTGAGCCTTCCGACGGACTTCCCCCGACCCGAAGCCCAGAGCTTCAAGGGCGACTTCCTCAGGCGCCGGCTCTCGCCCGGGACCACCCAGCAGGTCACGCACACCAGCCGCGAGCACCAGGTGACGAACTACATCACCATGCTCAGCAGCTTCGCCGTCTTCCTCTCCCGCTACAGCGGCCAGGACATCGTCGTCGTGGGCGTGCCCATTGCCGACCGCAACCGCGCCGAACTCGAGTCCATGGTCGGCTTCCTGGTCCACACCGTCGCCGTCAGCGTGGACCTGCGCGACGACCCCAGCTTCGAGGACGTCCTCCTCCAGGTCCGTCGGCAGCTCTTCGACGCCCAGAGCCACCAGGAGGTGCCGTTCGAACGCATCGTCGAGGAGCTGAGGCCTGAACGCAGCCTGAGCCACAACCCCGTGTTCCAGGCGATGTTCGCCGACGAGAGCCTTCCGTACCTGGAGAACGCCTCGACGCTCGCCGAACCGCGGCCCTGGATGCGCAACATGATCGAGCAGGGCATGAGCGTCGGCGTCGCACGCTTCGACCTCACCCTGATGGTCCAGGCCGACCCGGAGGGCATGCACTTCGGCTTCGAGTACAGCACCGACCTGTTCGCTGAGCAGACGGTGGCCCGGATGGCCGACCACTTCGAGGCCCTGCTCCGGTCAGCGCTGGACAATCCCACGCAGCGGGTCCGCCACCTGCAGATGCTCGACGAGGCCGAGCGCCGGCGCACGGTCGAGTCGGGCTACGGCACCCGCCGGGCCGGGACCGGTGAGCCCGTGTCCCTGACCGGGCTCTTCGAGGACCAGGTGCGCCGCAGCCCCGACAGCATCGCGGTGGTGTCCGGCGACCGCCAGGTGCGGTACGCGGACCTGGACCGGCAGGCGAACCGCCTCGCACAGCTCCTGCGGGAGCGGGGCGTCGGCCGGGAGACGCTGGTCGGCCTGTGCGTGCCGCGTTCCGTCGAGGGGATCACCGGACTGCTCGCGATCCTCAAGGCCGGCGGCGCGTACGTGCCGCTGGACCCGTCCTACCCCCGCGACCGCCTCGCCCACATGGTCGCGGACGCCGGACTGACGGTCGTCCTGGCCGGGCAGGCCCAGCGCGGCGCACTGCCGGAGTCCGAGGCGCTGCTCCTGACGGTCGAAGACGTCTGGCCCGAGCTGGAGAAGTGGCCCGACACACCGCTGCCCGCCCCGCAGGACACCGGCGCCGACCTGGCGTACGTGATGTACACCTCCGGCTCGACCGGACGGCCCAAGGGCGTCGCCGTGACCCGTGCGGACGTTGCCGCCCTGGCGGCCGACAGCCGGTTCGACCGCGGCCACGAGTGCGTGCTGCTCCACTCGCCGCAGGCCTTCGACGCCTCGACCTACGAACTGTGGGCGCCGCTGCTGTCCGGCGGCCGGGTGGTCGTGGCCCCCGAAGGGACGGTCACCCCGCGGATGCTCCGCGACGTCGTGGCCGAGCACGGGATCACCTCGCTCTGGCTGACGGCCGCACTGTTCCACCTGTTCGCCCAGGAGGACCCCGGTTGCCTGGCCGGATTGGGCGAGGTCTGGACCGGCGGCGACGCCGTGCAGGCCGAGGCTGTGCGCCGCGTCCGGGAGGCCTGCCCCGAGCTGGTCGTGGTGGACGGCTACGGGCCGACGGAGACCACGACGTTCGCCGCCAGCCACCGCATGGAGCCGGGAACCCCGGTCCCGGCGGCGGTGCCCATCGGCCGTCCGCTCGACGACATGCAGCTGTTCGTACTCGACGGTTCCTTCCAGCCGGTGCCGACCGGTGTGCCCGGCGAGCTGTTCATCGGTGGTGCGGGTCTGGCGCGGGGTTATCTGGGGCGGCCCGACCTGACCGCGGAGGCCTTCGTCGCCAACCCGTTCGGTGGGGCCGAGGGGGGTCGTCTGTATCGGACG
>NZ_JBJZOM010000032.1:0-16659 GCF_047200695.1 Streptomyces callyspongiae | reverse complement strand
TGGGGTCCCTTCGCAACCGCTCGCTCGACGTCGGCCGGGTCCAGTTCGGGCGCCCCGGCTCGCAGCCACAGAAAGTACTCGACGTTTCCGGACGGTCCCGGCAGCGGACTTGCGGTGACGCCGCGCACGCCGTAGCCGAGGGCCGCGGCCCGTTGTGCGACGGTGCGGACGGCCTCGGCACGCAGCGCGGGACTGCGCACCACGCCCCCGCTGCCCAGACGTTCCTTCCCGACCTCGAACTGCGGTTTGACCATGAGGACGAGGTCGGCGTCGGGCGCGGCGCAGCGCGCGAGGGCCGGCAGCACGAGTCCGAGCGGGATGAACGACAGGTCGCCGACGATCAGGTCGGCGGGGAGGTCGTCCAGATCGGCCGGGGTCAGCTCACGGATGTTGGTGCGGTCCTTGACGGTGACCCGGTCGTCGCTCTGCAGCGACCAGGCGAGCTGCCCGTAGCCGACGTCGACGGCCACCACGTGCCCGGCCCCGGCACGGAGCAGGACGTCGGTGAAGCCGCCGGTGGAGGCGCCGGCGTCCAGGGCGCGGCGTCCTTCCACGGCGAGGCCGTCGGGGGTGAAGGCCGCGAGAGCGCCGGCGAGTTTGTGTCCGCCCCGCGAGACGTAGTCGGGGTCGCCGTCGTCCTCACGGACGACGACGGCGGCGCTCGTCCGCACCTGCGTGGCGGGTTTGGTGGCGGTGGCGCCGCCGACGGTCACGCGCCCGTCGGCGATGAGCCTGCTCGCATGCTCGCGGGAACGGGCCAGCTTGCGGCGCACCAGCTCGGCGTCGAGGCGCCTGCGTTGCGGGCGGGTCACAGCCACGTGGGGTTCAGCTCCTGGAATCGTGCCGGTCGAGCGCGGTCAGCGTGTCGCGCAGCGCGCGGTGCACATCCTCGTACACCTCCAGGTGGCCGGGGACGGCGAGGTGGTCGGCGTCGGCCAGGCGTTGCAGCGTGTCGTCGACGGGGCGGTGGCCGGTCGGCGTCAGGCGCAGTCCGAGCGGCCGGGGTCCGTGCGGGACGGGCTCGGCACCGCCGGGTCCGGCCGGGGCCGTATCCGGTCCGTCGCCCGCCGCGTCGTCGGCGGGCGTGGCGCCGTCCCCGGGGGCGGGTGGAGGGGCCGGAACCGGGGCCCCGGGCGGCCCGCACTCCCGGTCTCCCGCCGACGGTGCCGGAGCGGGAGGGTCCTCCCGCGGGGCAGGGGCGGACTGCGCCGGTGCACCGAGCGGGCGACGGGCCGGAACGGGTGCCGGCGGACCGGGCAGGGGGCGACGGCCGGGCGGCGTCCCCGGCTGTTCCGGCTGGGAACCTGGCATCGGCTCGTTCATGGGGCCGACGCTACCCCTCCGCGGGATCGTGTGCGGCGCCCGTGCCCGGGCCGGGCGGAAAGTCGCCCCCACCGGGGGGCACGGGGCCGCTCCCGGCGCGTGCCCGGCCACGGGCCGCGGGGACGACCAGGGGCGTCCCGGTCTCGGGGTCGTCGATCACACGGCAGGGCAGGCCGAAGACCTTCTCGACCAGTTCGGCGGTGACCACGTCCCCGGGCGGCCCCTCGGCCACGACCTCTCCGTCCTTCATGGCGACGAGGTGGGTCGCGTAGCGGGCTGCGTGGTTGAGGTCGTGGAGCACCGCAACGACGGTGCGGCCGTGGTCGTGGAGCCGGGCGCAGAGGTCGAGGACATCGATCTGGTGGGCGATGTCCAGGTACGTCGTCGGTTCGTCGAGGAGCAGCAGGGGCGTTTCCTGCGCGAGGACCATGGCGATCCACACCCGCTGGCGCTGGCCTCCGGACAGTTCCTCGACGAGGCGGTCGGCCAGTTCGAGGACGCCGGTGGCGGCCATGGCGTCGGCGGTGACGCGTTCGTCGTGCCGCGACCACTGCCGCAGGAGCCCCTGGTGGGGGTAGCGGCCCCGGGCCACGAGGTCGGCGACGGTGATGCCGTCGGGCGCGAGGGAGGACTGCGGGAGCAGTCCGAGCTTCCGCGCGATCTGCTTCGCCGGCAGCCGGGCGATGTCGCGCCCGTCGAGGACGACCCGGCCCGATGCGGGGCCGAGGAGCCCCGACAGAGCCTTCAGGAGGGTCGACTTGCCGCAGGCGTTGGGGCCGACGATCACGGTGAAGGACCGGTCGGGCACGGCTGCGTCGAGGCCGCGTGCGACGGTGCGTCCGTCGTAGGCCAGGGTCAGGTCTTCGCCGGCGAGTCCGACGTGCCGGTCTTCCGCGGCGGCAGCACGTCGCGGGGGCGCGGTGCCGGTGGCGGGGGTTGTGTCGGTGGCGTGCATGGTGGTGCTCCCGGTCTCCGTGCTGTGGTCGTTCCGTTCGCGCGCGCCGCCCGCGCCGCCGGTTCCTTCGGCTGCCGCCCGGGACGTCGTCACAGGCGGCCCGCTCTCCGCTCGGTGGCCAGCAGCCACACGAGGTATCCCCCGCCCAGGACGCCGGTGACGACTCCGACGGGAAGGGTGTGTCCGGGGACCAGGCGTTGGGCCGCCAGGTCGGCCAGCACCATGAGTGCTGCTCCGAGACAGAGCGCGGGCAGCAGGTTGGGGCCGGGGGCGCGCGTGAGTCGTCGGGCGAGCTGCGGTGCGGTGAGTGCCACGAAGGCGACCGGACCTGCCGCCGCCGCGGCGAAGGACACCAGCAGGACGGCTGCGGCGAGTACCGTGACCCGCACCTTCCGGGTCGCGACACCGAGAGAGGCCGCCGTGTCGTCACCCATCTCGAGCATGCGCAGCGGACGTGAGCAGCCGAGCAGGACGAGCGGCAGCAGCACGGCCAGGGCGACGAGCAGCGGCAGGACGTTCTCCCAGCCCCGGCCGTCCAGGCTGCCGGTGATCCACAGCACCGCGCGTCCGGCGTCCAGGAGCTGGGCGCGGGTCAGCAGGTAACCGTTGACACCGGTCAGGAGGGCGGTCATGCCGATGCCGATGAGGATCAGCCGGTAGCCGTGCATCCCCTGCCGCCAGGAGAGCAGGGCGACGGCGAGGCCGGTGAGGGCGCCGCCGGCCACGGCTCCCGCAGCGAGGGCGGCGCTGCCGCCGCCGAGGAGCACCACGGTGGTGAGGGCGCCGGTGGCGGACCCGGAAGTGAAGCCGAGGATGTCGGGGCTGCCGAGCGGGTTGCGGACGACGGACTGGAAGACGGCCCCGCCCAGAGCGAGGGAGGCGCCGACGAGGAGGGCGGTGGCCGCGCGCGGCAGCCGCACTTCCCGAACGATGAACTCGTCCGCGGGGACGCCCGTTCCCAGGAGGGTCCGCAGCACGTCCCCAGCGGTCATCGGATAGTCGCCGCTGCCCGAGGCGATCGCGAACAGGGCCGCGGCCAGCGCCACCAGGGCGCAGGCGGTACTCGCCGCGACGGCACGGGGCCGGTGGACGAGGGACAGGCTGCCGATGCGGAGGACGCTCATGCACGGACTGCCTTCCGCCGGCTCACGAAGTAGAGGAAGAGCGGCCCGCCCAGCACTGCGGTCACCACGCCGACCTGGACTTCTGAGGGGCGGGCGACGAGTCGCCCGACGACGTCGGCGGCGAGCAGCAGGACCGGGGCGAGGACGGCGCAGTAGGGGAGCATCCAGCGCATGTCGGGGCCGGTGAGGGCGCGGACGGCGTGGGGCACCATCAGCCCCACGAACACGATGGGTCCGCAGGCGGCCGTGGCAGCACCGCAGAGCAGGGTGACGGCCAGGACGCCCGCGGCCCGGGTGTGTTCGGGACGGGAGCCGAGAGCTTTCGCGGATTCCTCGCCCAGCGCCAGGGCGTTGAGCGGACGTGCCAGGGCGAGGGCGAGGACCGTGCCGAGGACGAGGAAGGGCAGCACACGGGACGCGGTGGCCGGGGGTGCGCCCGCCAGGGAGCCGACGGTCCAGAAGCGCATGACGTCGAGGGAGGAGGTGTCCAGCAGCATCACCGCGTTGACATAGCTGAACAGGGCGGCGTTGAGAGCTGCTCCGGCGAGGGCGAGGCGGGCCGGCGTGGCGCCGCGTCCGCCACCGACGACGTAGACGAGGACGGAAACCGCGGCCGCGCCCGCGAGCGCGAACCAGACGTACCCGGTGAACTCCTGGACGCCGAGGAATGTGAGGGCGGTGACCACGGAGGCGGCGGCGCCCGCGTTGATGCCGAGGAGTCCGGGATCGGCGAGCGGATTCCGGGTGAGTGCCTGCATCACCCCACCCGCGAGCCCCAGCGCGGCCCCGATCAGCAGGCCCAGCAGCGTCCGGGGGAGTCGCATGCCGTGGACCACGGCGTGGTGCGGGGACGACGCCTCGACCAGTCCGGTCCACACCTCTCCAGGGGCCAGGGGCCTGGCGCCGAGTGCAAGACTCCCGGCGAGAAGTGCGAGCAGCAGCACCAGCGAGGCGAGAAGTCCGAGGGCCCGGGCCGCGTGCCGCCCGGGCCGCGGTGCGGGGTTGGGGGATGCTGCCGAACCGGGCGCGTGCGGTGGGGACTCGGTGAGCGACACGTGGGGCGGCTCCGATTCGATGCGGGCGGGGCCGGTGCCCCTCCTCCTGGACAACAACTTTGGTTAGGTTAACCTAACCACGGTTTCAGGGTCACGGCCCTCCCCAGTCCGCAGGAAAGGCACCGTCATGTCTCAGTACCGTCCCTCCCGACCCACCCGCCGCGGCGTACTCGGCGCCGGAGGAGCCCTCGGACTCGGCGCCCTGCTCGCCGCCTGCGGCGGCAGCGACGCGCCGGGCAAGGGCGGCCCCTCGCAGGGCGACGGCGGCGCGTGGTCCTTCACCGACGACCGCGGCCGCACCGTCTCCCTGGGGTCCGCGCCGCAGCGGATCGTCGCGTTCACCGGAACCGCAGCAGCCCTGCACGACTTCGGCGTCGACGACCGGCTGGTCGGCGTCTTCGGGCCGACGACCCTGCCCGACGGCAGCGCCGACCCGCAGGCCGGCGACCTCGACGTCGACCGCGTCGAGATCATCGGCAACGCCTACGGCGAGTTCAGCATCGAGAAGTACGCCTCCACGCGCCCGCAACTGCTGATCACCAACATGTACGAGCCGGGCGCTCTGTGGTTCGTGCCCGAGGAGAGCAAGTCCAAGATCGTCGAACTGGCCCCCACCCTCGCGATCAAGAGCGCACGCACCTCCCTGAAGAAGATCGTCGTCCGCTACGCGGAACTGGCGGCCGCACTCGGCGCCGATCTGAAGGCCCCCCGGGTCACCGACGCCCGGGCCCGCTTCGAGCAGGCCTCCGAACGCCTCCGCAAGGCCGCCGCGGCGAACCGGCGCCTCCGTGTGCTGGCGTGCTCCGGCAGCAAGGACCTGTTCTACGCCTCCAACCCCGAGGTGAACGCCGACCTGCAGTACTTCCGGGAACTCGGAGTGAACCTCGTCATGCCGGAAAACCTGGACAAGGGCGGCTACTTCGAGAGCCTCAGCTGGGAGAACGCCGACACCTACGACGCGGACCTCCTGCTGCTCGACGACCGCACGGCGACGTTGCAGCCCGAGCAGCTGAAGGCCAAGCCGGCCTGGCGCGCGCTGCCTGCCGTCCGAGCGGGCCGGATCACTCCGTGGTCCAGCGAGCCCCGCTTCTCCTACGCGGGCGCGGCACCCCTGCTGGAACGTCTGGCCACGGCCATCGAGGACGCCGGGAAGGCCGGCTGAAAGAGCCCGGAACGAGAGGGGAAAGCACCGTGACCACACCGGTCTCCGAAACACCCGCACCCGCAGTGCCGTTCGACTTCTTCGACCTGGAGGTGGTGCGCACCCGCAGACTGGGGCCGACGATGCTCCGCGTCACGCTCGGCGGCCCGGACATGGCGGAGTTCGCCGGTGGCGGACGCGACCAGAGCTTCTCGCTCTTCCTCCCGCAACCCGGCCGGCGGGCACCTACGGTCCCGCGCGGAGCGGACTGGTTCGCCCGCTACCGCGCCATGGATCCCGCCGAACGTCCCGTGATGCGGGCCTACACCGTGCGGGAGCAACGCGACGGAGAACTGGACATCGACTTCGCCCTGCACGGTGACGGCGGTCCCGCGTCCCGCTGGGCGGGCGAGGCCCGGCCCGGCGACCGGGTCACGCTGCTCGGCCCGGTGGTGGCGGACAACAAGTCGGTGGGTTTCCGGCCGCCCGAGGACACCGACTGGGTGCTGCTGTGCGGCGACGAGACCGCACTGCCCGCGATCGCGGCGATAGTGGAGTGGCTGCCAGCGGAACTGCCCGCCCACGTCGTCGTCGAGGTGCCTCGGCCGGGCGACGTCACCGAACTCGCCGCGGCGGCACCCGTCGACGTCACCTGGCTGGTGCGGGCCGGCGAGCGGCGGAACCGCACCGAGGCGGCGCTGGCGACCGTCCGGTCCCTGGCATTCCCGGACGGCACTCCGTACGCCTGGCTGGCGGGTGAAGCCGGAACGGTGCGTGCGCTGCGCCGCCACCTGCTGGGCGACCGGGGCTTCGACCGGCGCCGCGTCACCTTCTCCGGATACTGGCGCCTGGGCACCTCGGAGGACCGTCTCGCCGCCGAAGCCGCGGAGGGCGTCGCCCGGGTGCCGGAGGACTGAAGCCGCGCCCGCGCCCGGTGGACGCGGCGGGGCGGGCGCACGATCACAGCAGCGGCAGGTGGGCCGTGACCGACTTGCCCCCGCCGTGGTGCCGGGTGACGACCAGTCGGCGGGCCAATCGGCACGTCAGCGCCCATCCGTACCCTCCGGGTTGCGACCGGCCGGTGGTGGACAGCTCCTGACGGCGCGGCACGGCGTCGCTGCCGTCGGACACGGTCACGATCAGCCGGTCCCGATGGATCCTGGCACGGAAAGCGGTGATCCCTCCCGCGTGCCGGATCGCGTTGGTGGCCAGTTCGGAGGTCACCAGCAGCGCGTCGGCCACGACGACCTCGTCGCCGGGCGAGGCCCGCCCGGCCTCCCCGAAATGGCGTCCCAGCAGATGTGTGACACGGTCCCTGGCCTCCGCCGCCGTCAGCGGCGGCGGAAGCAGAGGCTCTCCGGCCGGTCCGGCGGAGAACCTCTCTCTTCGCACTCGTTCCATTCCGATCCCGTTCCTACTCCCCGTGCAGGCCGCATGCCCGCTCCGGGGAGGCGCATGCGGCGGAGCCGGAGGAAGGACGTGGCGGGCGGAGGAGTCCGCGAACCCGAGTGCGGAGTCGTCCACCACGGTGCGCTCACCGGGCGAGCCGTGAGAGCGCCTCGGCGGCATCCGCTGTGCACCGCCCCTCGCCCGCGGCTGCCCAGGCGGCGGAGCACAGCGCGCGGAGACCGTCGAGCGGGTCGCCGTCGCCGTTCAGGACGAGGCTGTCCCCGGAGCACCGGGCACGCCAGCCTCCGCAGGCGAACCCGTGGTCGGCCTTCTCGGGGGCCGGGTGGGGCAGCAGGAGACCGCGCAGATCCGCGGCCACGTAGCACGGGCGGTGCTCCACGGGCGCGGCCACCAGCTGCGCCGCGTCCGTCACTCCCGTCAGCACCAGCAAGGAGTCCGCGCCGGAGGCCCGCGCCCCCTCGATATCGGTGTCCAGCCGGTCGCCCACGACCAGCGGCCGCTGCGCGCCGGTCCGCAGAATCGTCTCCCGGTGCATCGGCGGCTGCGGCTTCCCGGCGACCCGCGGTTCGGGGGCGGGCCGCATCCACCGGGTGGCGATCCGCACGACCTCGAGTGCCGCCCCGTTTCCGGGGCCGATACCCCGAGCGTCCGGCACGGTCGCGTCGGCGTTCGCGGCGAACCAGGCGGCACCGCGACCGATCGCGAGCGACGCCTCGGCCAGCAGGCCCCATCGCAAATCAGGTCCGCCGTACCCCTGGACGACGGCGAGCGGCTCGTCGTCGGCGGATTCCACGAGGTGCAGACCGCGCTCCTCCAGCGCCACCCGCAGCCCCTCGCCTCCGACCCGGAGCACCCGTGCACCCGGGGGCAGCTGCTCCGCCACCAGACGTGCGACGGCCTGTGCGGAGGTCACCACCGCTTCGGCACCGGCGGGCACACCGAGTCGGTTCAGGTGCTCGGCGACGGCCTCCGGAGTGCGGGAGGCGTTGTTGGTGACGAACGCCTCCCGCATGCCGTCGGCCCTGGCCGCGGCGAGCGCCTCGACAGCCTGCGGAACGGCGGCTCCACCGGCGTACACCACGCCGTCCAGGTCGAGGAGCGCGGTGTCGTAGACCCGGCTCGGAGCGGCGTCGCAGGCATGGAGCATGGGGGTTCCCTCGAACGGTGCTCTGGTGGTGTGCACCCCCGATCATCCCGTACCCTCCCCCTCCCGCATGCGGCAGGCCCGCATAGCATTCCGGGATGCGAACCGACGGCAACGACGCCTCCACCCGGGACACCGACGGCCTGACGCTGCTGCCTTTCCGCGGGCTGCGCTACGACCCGGACCGAGTGAGTTCCCTCGCCGCCGTCACCTCGCCGCCCTACGACGTCGTCGTCCGGCCGGACGGTGTGCTCCACCTGGAGACGGCCGACCCGTACAACATCGTGCGCCTGATCCTTCCCCACACCGCCGACCCCGGTGCACGGCACCGGCAGGCGGCGCGGACGCTGAGCCGCTGGCAGCAGGAAGGAGTCCTGACCACCGACCCGGACCCCGCGCTGTACGTGTACGAGCAGCGGCGCGGCGAGGTGCTGCAACGGGGCCTGATCGGGGCGCTGCGCCTGGACGGTCCGGTGCTGCCGCACGAGGCCGTCGTGCCGGAGATCGTGGCCGACCGGGCGGCGCTGATGCGGGAGGCCGCCGCCAACTTCGAACCGCTGCTGCTCACCTACCGGGGTGACGGCACCGTCACCGGGGCCACCGCGGTCATCGAACGCTGCATGTCCCGGCCACCGTTGCTCACCACCACGACCGAGGACGGGTACGCGCACCGCCTGTGGTCGGTGACCTCTCCCGAGGAACTGGCGGTCGTCGAGGCGGACCTGGCCTCCCGGCAGGCGATGATCGCCGACGGCCACCACAGATGGGCGACCTACCAGCAGCTGTACCGGGAGCGGCAGGGCAGCGAGGGGGCGGACGCCTGGTCGGCCGGGCTCGTGCTGCTGGTCGACTCCGCCCGCTACCCGTTGCAGGTACGCGCGATCCACCGTGTCCTGCCACGACTGCCGTTGCAGCAGGCGCTCTCCGCCCTGGACGGCGTGTGCCGCGTCCGGCGTCTCGACAGCCCGCTGTCGACGGCGCTGGACCTGTTGGCGGCGACCCCCGGGAACGCGTACCTCCTCGCGGACGGCACGGGCCCGCTCCGCCTGGTGGACCGCCTGGACGCCTCCCTGCCGGCCCGGACGGTGCGCACGGACCGGCCCGAGGCCTGGAGGCAGTTGGACGCGACCGTGCTGCACGCCGCGCTGCTGGACCACGTGTGGCGGGTTCCGGACAGCCCGGCGGACATCTCCTACCTGCACTCCGCCGAGGACGCGGTCGAGCAGGCGCGCCAGCGTGGTGGCACGGCCGTGCTCCTCCGTCCGGAACGCGAGGAGACGGTGCGGGAACTGGCCGGGCAGGGCGTCACCATGCCGCGCAAGTCGACGTCCTTCGGGCCGAAACCCGCCACCGGACTGGTGATGCGTTCCCTGCGGGAGACGTCCGACTGAAGGTCCCCCCTCCCCTCCCTCTTATGGCTTAGGTTAGGCTAACCTCAGTCAACGGACGGGGGTGTCCTGCGCTGCCCCTGCGCGCACGACGTCCGCACCAGGGAGGACTTTCCATGGGTTTCCTCGCGCATCCCACCGAGGAGCATTCCGTCGGGCCGGCAACGGACGCCCCGACGAGCGGGGCGTACCTGCTGGCCGGAGGCACGGCGGAGGAGTACCGGCGCGCGGTCGGCGCCGGGGCGGAACGCGTGGCTTCGAGGATCGCCACCACCGAGCGCCCCTTCAGCGGCACCGCCCCCGATCGCCTCGCCCCGGAGATCGCCGCTGTCGACCTCGACGATCCGCTGCACGACACGACCGCGGCGCTGGACGAACTCGAACAGCTCTACCTGCGCGACGCCGTCTACTTCCACCACCCGCGCTATGTCGCCCACCTCAACTGCCCGGTGGTCATTCCGGCGATGGTCGGCGAAACCGTGCTGTCCGCGGTCAACTCGTCCCTGGACACCTGGGACCAGAGCGCGGGCGGCACCCTCATCGAACGCCGCCTGATCGGCTGGACGGCACAGCGTGCGGGCCTGGGCCGAGCGGCCGACGGCGTCTTCACCAGCGGAGGGACCCAGTCGAACCTCCAGGCCCTTCTCCTGGCCAGGGAGGAGGCATGCCGGCTGGTGCGGAAGAACGCGGAGACACCGCCGCGCACACCGGAGATCCTGCCACGGCTCCGCGTCCTGGCCTCCGCATGCAGCCACTTCAGCGTCACCAAGTCGGCCCTGCTGCTCGGCCTCGGACAGGACGCCGTCATCTCCGTCCCCTGCGACGAGGAGCGTCGCATGCGGGCCGACGCGCTGGCCGAGGAACTGGAGCGCTGCCGGCGCGAGGACCTGGTGCCGATGGCGGTCGTCGCCACCGCCGGCACCACCGACTTCGGCAGCATCGATCCGCTGCCGGAGATCGCCCGCCTTTGCGCCTCCCACAACACCTGGATGCACGTCGACGCTGCCTACGGCTGCGGACTGCTGCTGTCGTCGCGACGCCGCCATCTGCTCGACGGCATCGAGCGGGCGGACTCCGTGACCGTCGACTACCACAAGTCCTTCTTCCAGCCGGTCAGTTCCAGCGCACTGCTGGTCCGGGACGGGGCGACGCTCCGGCACGTCACTTATCACGCCGACTACCTCAACCCGCGCCGGAACACCAGCGAGCACATCCCCAACCAGGTCGACAAGTCACTCCAGACGACGCGGCGCTTCGACGCGCTCAAACTGTGGATGACCCTGCGGATCATGGGCGCCGACGCGCTCGGGGAACTCTTCGACACGGTGGTGGACCGGGCCGCGGAGGCCTGGCGCCTACTGGACCGCGATCCCCGGTTCGAGGTCGTCGTCGCGCCGCGGCTGAGCACCCTGGTCTTCAGGTACGTGCCGGAACAGGACACCGGCCGGACGGATCCGGTGCTGTGCGACCGGGCGAACCTCCACGCACGCCGGGAGCTGTTCGCCTCCGGCGAGGCCGTCGTCGCGGGAACGGTGGTCGACGGCCGGCACCACCTGAAGTTCACCCTGCTCAACCCGTACACCACCCGGGACGACCTGGCCGCGGTCCTCGACCTGCTGGCCGGACACGCGCAGGACTACGTCTCCCGGGAAACCGGCGCCTGAGCAACGCGGCACGCACCGCACGAACCGTCCCCGTCCCCTCCCTCCCGGAGCACACGTGTCCACCCCTGACATCCACGACTTCATCGCCGTCGGCCTGGGCCCCTTCAACCTCGGCCTGGCCTGCCTGGCCGAACCGCTCGACGGGCTCGACGGCCTGTTCCTGGAACGGAACGAGGAATTCGACTGGCACCCCGGCATGCTGCTGGAGAGCGCCACACTCCAGACACCGTTCCTGGCCGACCTGGTGACCTTCGCCGACCCGACGTCGCCCTACTCCTTCCTCAACTACCTCAAGCAGTCCGGGCGGCTCTACGCGTTCTACATCCGCGAGAGCTTCTACCCGCTGCGCACCGAGTACAACGACTACTGCCGCTGGGCGGCGCGCGGGCTGAGCAGTGTCCGCTTCGGCGAGGACGTCGTACGCGTCGAGTACGAGGAGGCGGAGGGCTGCTACGCCGTCCACGCCGTGCGCCGCGGCGAACGGACCGTCCACCGGGCCCGACGGCTGGTACTGGGCACGGGAACACCACCCCATGTTCCCGAGAGCTGCAGGGGACTCGGCGGTGATCTGCTCCACAACTCCGCCTACCTGGAGAACAAGGCCCGGCTGCAGGCGAAGGACAGCATCGCGATCGTCGGCAGCGGGCAGAGCGCCGCGGAGATATATCACGACCTGCTGCAGGACATCGACTCCCACGGCTACGAACTCACCTGGGTGACGCGCTCACCGCGCTTCTTCCCCCTGGAGTACACCAAGCTCACGCTGGAGATGACCTCACCGGAATACGCGGACTACTTCCACGCGCTGCCCGCCCCGACCCGCGATCGCCTCGTCGTCTCCCAGAAGAACCTGTACAAGGGGATCAACACCGAACTGATCGACGGCATCTTCGACCTGCTGTACCAGAAGAGTCTGACCGGCCCCTGCCCCACGAGGCTGATGACGAACACCGCCCTCACCGGCGCCCGCCACGAGGCCGCTACCGGCACCTACACGCTCGACCTGCGGCAGGAGGAACAGGGCCGGGACTTCTCCCTCACCACGCAGGGTCTCGTCCTCGCCACCGGGTACCGCCAGCGGCTTCCGGAATTCCTCGAACCCGTTCACGACCGCATCTCCTGGGACGAACAAGGACGCTTCGCGGTGCGTCGGAACTACCGGGTGGACGCCGACGGCGGAGAGATCTACGTGCAGAACGCGGAACTCCACACACACGGCTTCGTCGCCCCCGACCTCGGCATGGCGGCCTACCGCAACTCCTGCATCCTCCGGGAGATGCTGGGTCGCGAGCCCTACACCGTGGAGCGGCGCATCGCCTTCCAGGACTTCGGAGCACCGCCCGAGCCTCTCACCGACGGGCAGGTGGCTCCGGCATGAGCGACCTCCTGTGGACCCGCACCGACCGGGAACTCGGCACGTTCGCCGTCCGCCGCGTGGACCCGACGGGCGACGCGCCGCTGCTGCACCGCTGGCTCACCCACCCCAAGTCGGCCTTCTGGATGATGCAGGATGCGGAACGCGCGGACGTGGAACGCGAGTTCCGGGAAATTGCCGCACGTCCCGGCCACGACGCCTACCTCGGCCTGCACGAAGGCACGCCGTCCTTCCTGGTCGAGCGCTACGACCCGGCCGACGAACTGGGCGATGTCCACGAGACCCTGCCGGGCGACGTCGGCATGCACTTCCTCTGCGCACCGACCGACACACCGCTGCACGGCTTCAGCCTCGCCGTCATCACCACCGTCATGGATCTACTCTTCTCCGATCCTGACGTGCGTCGTGTCGTGGTGGAACCCGACATCCGCAACACCGCCGTCCACGCGCTCAACGAAGCCGTGGGTTTCCGCGTCCTGGGAACCGTCTCGCTGCCCGAGAAGGACGCGTACCTCAGTACCTGCACCCGCGACGACTATCTGGCAGCCCGAGGAGTGCGCCCATGACCCCACCACCCGCGACCGACGACCCCGCCACCGCCGTCGACCACCTCACCCCGGAGAACTGGGCCCGGGCGAACCGCCTTCTGCTGCGCAAGGCGCTGGCGGAGTTCGCGCACGAACGTCTGCTGCTTCCCCTCGCCGACGGCGAAGGCGGACGCTACGCGGTGCACAGCGACGACGGCACGGTCGTCCACCGGTTCGCCGCACGACGCGGCGCACTGGACCACTGGCAGATCGATGCGGAGAGCATCACGCGTCACCGCGGCGACCAGGAACTGCCGCTGGACGTCCTGGAGGCGGTCGTCGAACTCCGCGACACCCTGGGGCTGAGCGACGACGTGCTGCCGGTGTACCTGGAAGAACTCACCTCCACCCTTGCCGGCACCGCTTTCAAACTCTCCTCACCCGCAATCGGTGCGGAGGAGCTGTCGAGGGCGGACTTCCAGACGGTCGAGGCCGGCATGACCGAGGGACACCCCTGTTTCGTCGCCAACAACGGCCGGCTCGGCTTCGGGATCGCCGAGTACCGCGCCTACGCTCCGGAGGCCGGAGCACCGGTGCGGCTGATCTGGCTCGCGGCCGACCGCAGGCGGTCCACGTTCACCGCCACGCCGGGCCTGGACCACGCCACCCTGGTACGCCAGGAACTCGACCGGGCGACGGTGGAACGCTTCGATGCGGTACTCGTGGACATGGGCCTGGACCCGGACGACTACCACCTGCTGCCGGTCCACCCCTGGCAGTGGTGGAACAAACTGTCCGTCACCTTCGCCGCCGAGGTGGCGGAGCGCCGCCTGGTGTGCCTCGGCCACGGCGACGACGAGCACCAGGCCCAGCAGTCCATCCGCACCTTCTTCAACCGCAGCAGGCCCGAACGCGACTACGTGAAGACCGCGCTCTCGGTGCTGAACATGGGCTTCGTCCGCGGCCTCTCCGCCGCCTACATGGAGGCGACGCCGGCCATCAACGACTGGCTGGCGGACCTGGTGTCGAAGGACGACGTGCTGCGGCGGACAGGACTGACCGTGCTCCGGGAGCGGGCGGCCATCGGCTACCACCCTCCTGCGTACGAAGCGGGATCGCCCAAGGGGTCCCCGTACCGGAAGATGCTCGCCGCCCTGTGGCGCGAGAGTCCGGTACCGCTGCTGAGGTCCGGCGAACGTGCCGCCACGATGGCTTCGCTGCTGCATGTCGACCGGGAGGGCCACTCGTTCGCCGGCGCGCTGATCCGGCGTTCGGGGCTGGCTCCGGCGGAGTGGCTGCGCCGCTACCTCGAGGTCTACCTGACACCTCTGCTGCACTGCTTCTACGAGTACCAGCTCGTGTTCATGCCGCACGGCGAGAACGTCATCCTGGCGCTGGACGAGGACGGTGTGCCGCAGCGTGCCTTCTTCAAGGACATAGCCGAGGAGATCGCCGTGATGAGCCCGGACGTCCCGCTCCCGGAGCAGGTCGAACGCATACGGGCCGAGGTGCCTGAGGAGCTGAAGGTCCTCTCCCTGTTCACCGACGTGTTCGACTGCTTCTTCCGGTTCCTCGACGGGATCCTCGCCGCAGAAGGCGTCATGGACGAGGACACGTTCTGGGGCACCGTCGCCCGGTGCGTGGACGACTACCGCCGCTCCGCGCCGCACCTGGCGGACGCATTCGACCGGCACGATCTGTTCGCCCCCACGTTCGCACGCTCGTGCCTGAACCGGCTGCAGCTGCGGAACAACACCCAGATGGTCGACTTGCAGGACCCGTCGAGCGCCCTGCAGCTCGCCGGCACGCTGGACAATCCGCTCGCCCGGTTCGCCTGAGCGGGCGAGGAACGTGACGAGGTGGGGTGCGGCCCGAGGTCGCACCCCACCCGCGCGTCACGCGGTACCGGTCCCCCGGTCCTCGTCGGAGCCCTGCGCGCTCCCGTCCTCGGTGTCGCCCGCGGACGTCCCGGGCAGGCCGCCGGCCTGCCCGGATTCCTCCGCGTCCTCGTCGAGGGCGTCGACGAACTCCAGTCCGTCCAGCTCGGCCAACCGGTCCGAGGCGTCGGTGAGCCCCTTCTGGTCGGCCTCCAGCGCCTTGGCGAACCAGTCGCGGGCCTCGTCCCGGCGACCGACCTCCAGCAGGACATCGGCGTAGGCGTACCGCAGCCGCGCGGTCCACGGCTGCACCGACTGGGACGCGAGCTCGGAACTCTGGAGGGTGACGACGGCCGCGTCCGCCTGACCCATGTCACGCCGCGCACCGGCGGCGACGATCCGCATTTCCACCTGACCGGCCTTGTCCAGCTGCTTCACCTCGGGCTCACCGGCCATCGCCAGAGCCCGCTCCGGGCGGCCCATGCCGCGCTCGCAGTCGGCCATCATCGGCCACAAGGTGGCGCCACCGGTCATGCGCCGGGCCGCACGGAACTCCGCGAGCGCCTCGGCGTACTTGCCCACCGCGTACGACGCGAACCCGGCGGCCTCGCGGACGGCGGGGACCCGGGACGCGAGTCGGAGAGCCACACGGGAGTAGCCGTAGGCCTGCTCCGGGTCCTCGTCCAGCAGGCGACCGGCCATGATCAGGTTGTTCGCGACGTCCTCCGCCAGCGTCCTCGGAAGGCTCATCAGCTCCTGGCGGACATCGCGGGGGAGCTCCTCGCCGGAGACGTCCTCGGGAATGGGAAGACGCTTCAGCGGCTCGCCGCTGCCACGCGGTCCGCCACCACGGCGCTCGTCGCGGCGGGCGCCGCCACGAGGGGCCCGCCGATCGTCACGCCGGTCGTCCCGGCGGTCGCCCCGGGGGCCACCACGACGCTCGTCGCGGCCGTCCCGGCCGCGGAAGCGGTCGTCACGCCGGTCGTCACGCCCACGGAACCGGTCGTCACGGCGGTCCTCACGGCCCCGGAACCGGTCGTCACGCCGGAAGGAACCGCCACCGGCACGTCCCGGCCTCCTGTCCTCACCCGGACGATCGCCCCGCCGACCGTCATGACGCGGAGAGCGCCTGTCCTGACCCCGGGTGCCCTGATCACGGTCGTCCCTGCGGAAGGAACCACGGGCACGCCCGGAGTCACGGAAACCATCGCGGGGACGGCTGTCGCGGCGCCCGCCGCGATCCCTGCCGTCCCCTTCGCGTCCACGATTCCCGTCCCATCCCCTGCTCCGGTCGCGGTCGCGGTCGCGGTCGCGGTCGCGGTCGCGGTCGCGGTCGCGGTCGCGGTCGCGGTCGAAGGGACGATCGCCGTCACGGCGGCGCTCTCCGTAGGAGCGGCCTCGCCGGTCGTCTTCCCTCCGCGGACCTCGACGGTCGTCGGTGCCCCGCCCGCGGTCGCGTCGGAATCCGGAGCGATCGTCCCGCCGGCCCGCTTCTCGGTCGTATCCGCGCGAGCGGTAGGGCCGGTCGCCACCCTGGCGCGATGATCCGGAGCGCTTCGAACGCGCGGAATCGTCGTCGGACGAGTTCGTGGACATCGGGGTGACTCCTGTCTGCAATTCCTGCTCAGAATAAAAAAGCCGGTGGCTCCAGCGCATGTACGCTGGAGCCACCGGCT
>NZ_JBJZOM010000031.1:0-19664 GCF_047200695.1 Streptomyces callyspongiae | reverse complement strand
GGCCCCGTCCACGACGTCCCAGTTGAAGGCCAGGCCGTGGTCGTCCTCCCACACCTGGTGGTCGAGCAGCACCTGCGGTGTCTGCGAGATGCCGTAGGTCCACTCGCCCAGCCAGTCGACGGGCAGGTCCGGATCGCCGTCCCGCGCCTGCCCGCGGGCGCTGGCGAACACCACGGGTGCCGGGAGGCCGTCGCCGGCACCGCGGTGCTGCGTGAGGTCGCGCAGCACCTGGACTCCGCTGTACGCGCGGTGCTCCAGGTCGGCCCACAACTGCCGCTGGATGCGTGCGGCGAGCTCACCGGTCGCCTCGCCCTTCCGCAGGTCGACCTCCAGCAGGGTGACCGAGGTGAAGTCGCCGATGACCTGCTCGATGTCCGGGTGCAGCGGCAGCCGGTTGAAGGTGGGAATGTTGAGGCTGAAGTGCGGGTTGCGGGCCCAGCGGCCCAGGACCGTCGCGTAGACCGCGAGCAGCACGGACGAGGGCGTCACGCCCAGATCGGCGGCGCGGTCGCGCAGCCGCTTCCAGTCGGCCGCGTCCAGGCGGGCGGCCAGGCGCCGGAACCGGGGCGTGCCGATCGACTGCACGGGCGCGGCGAGCGGCAGGTCCGGGCCCTCCGGCAGAGCGGTGATCCGCTCCGTCCAGTAGGCGCGGGCCGCCTCGTAGGCCGGGCCGTCGGCAAGCCGCGCCGACGCGTTGACGCAGTCGCGGAAGTCCACTCCGGGCTCGGGCAGTCGGGCGTCGGGGTCGGTGTAGAGCGCGTGCCACTCGCGGAAGAACAGCCGCAGGCTCCACACGTCGAAGATCAGCAGGTCGAGTCCGACATGGATGCGGGTCCGGTCGGCGTCCAGCAGGGTGAAGCGGATGTCGAACAGCGGGCAGGAGCCCGTGGGCAGCACGTCGTGCGACATCTCGTCCCGCACCCGCGCCAGGTGGCGCTCGGTCTCGTCCCGGTCGGTGCTGCGAAGGTCGTACTCGGTCACGGGAGCAGGGCCCGCCTGCTCCGGGGGCAGGACGCGCTGGGTGCCCTCGGGGTCGACGACCGCGCGGAGCATGTCGTGGCGGCGGACCATGCGGTCCAGGGCCTTCCGCAGCCGGGCCGTGTCCAGACCCGCCGCGTCGAATTCGGCGAAGAAGTGGGTGGACACCCCTCCGAGAGGGAAGTCGGGGTTCCGCCCGACGAGGTAGGCGTGCTGGAGATCTGTGAGCGGGAACGGCTCGTACCGCCGGTCCGGTTCGGGGACGAGCTGCGGCGGCTCCTCCGCCGTCCCGGTCTCTCCCCGGTCGCCGTCGGACACGGTCGCGTGACGCTCGGCGAGGAGTGCCGCAAGTCCCGGCAGGGTGGAGGAGCCGAGTTCCGACAGCGACGGGAGGACGTCGAGTTCGCGGTGGAGTGCGCTGCGGAGCTCCATGATCCGCAGCGAGTCGATGCCGAGTTGGAGGAGCGTGCGGTCCTCGCCGATCGCGGTGGCCGGCAGGCCGGTGGCGCGGGCGACGCGCTGCCGCAGGTCGTCCTCGATCACCGCGGCCCTGCCGTCGGGTCCGGCGGTGCGCACCCGTGCGCGCAGCGGCGTGTCGGGGAGCGATGCGCCGGCGGGTGACCCGTCCGCCGCTCCGTCCGGCGCTCGGCCGCGGGCGACGGCCAGCGGGTGGAGCTCCCCCTCCTTCCAGGCCGTGCGGCAGGCGGCGCGGCGCACCTTGCCGCTGCCGGTCCTGGGCACCTGGTCGGGGTGCACCAGCACGACGGCGTGGACGTCGACCTCGTGCGCCGCCGTGACCGCGCGGCCGATCTCGGCGGCCAGTGCTTCCGGGTCCTCGGTCGCGGCGAGCGTCGCCCCGTCCACGCCCTGTACCACCACCAGGCGTTCCTCGTCGTCCTCCTCCACGGAGAACGCGGCGTTCGGTACCTGCGCGAGCGACGGGCGGGTCTGGCGGCAGGTGAGTTCGATGTCCTGCGGGTGGAGGTTGCGGCCGCGGACGATGACCAGCTCCTTGAGCCTTCCGCAGATGACGAGTTCGCCCTCGTGCAGGAATCCGAGGTCGCCGGTGCGCAGGTGGTGGCGGCCGCCCTCGGCGAGGACTCCGTGGAAGGCGGCACCCGTCTCGACGGTCCGGCGCCAGTAGCCGTCCATGACGACGGCGCCGGAGATCCACACCTCCCCGACCCGGTCCGGGGGGCACTTCTGCCGGGTCTCGGGGTCCACGATGAGGAGTTCGGCGCCGGGGCCGGGCGATCCGCAGCCGACGAGTGTGCGGGTGCGTCGGGTGTCCGCCGTCGCGGCCTCGACACGTCCGTGCTCCAGCGCCTCCGCGTCCAGGTCCGCCCGCACGGGTGGTTCGCTGCCCTGGTGGCCGGTGACGATGAGCATCGTCTCGGTGAGGCCGTAGGCGGGGAACAGGGCCTCGGGCCGGAAGCCGTACGGAGCGAAGGCGGTCGTGAAGTCCTCCAGGACGCGGGGGCGGATGCGGTCCGCCCCGATCAGCGCCGCCCTCCAGCGGGAGAGGTCCAGGCCGTCGCAGTCCTCTGGCGTGGCCAGGGCCGTGCACCGCTCGTACCCGAAGGGCGGGCCGCCGCTGAGCACCGGCGTGTCCGCGTCGCTCACGGCCCGCAGCCAGCGCAGCGGGGAGGCGACGAAGTCGGCGGGGTCGATGAGGGTGGCCGACCCTCCCACGTAGTGGGCGAGCAGCACGCTGCCGAGGCCGAGGGCGTGGTGGGCGGGCAGCCAGTTGACCACGTGTCCGCCGTCGGGCAGCCGGGTGCGTTCCCGCTGCAGCTCGAGGGTGGCACGGAGCTGCGCATGGGGCACGACGACGCCCTTGGGGCGGGAGGTGGAACCGGAGGTGTACAGGATGAGCGCCGGCCGCTCGGGGCCGACGGGAACGCTCGCGAGGTCGGGCGCGGCGACTGCCCCCGCCACTGCGTCGAGTTCGTCCGTGCACAGCCAGGTGACGGGAGCCGCGGCGCAGCATTCCCACAGCGGGCGGGCCACGTCCCGGTGGGAGCGGGTGGTGACGACGGCGGACACCTCGGCGTCGGTGGCGACGTCCACGAACCAGTGGCCGCGCTCCTGGTCCCCGGGCGGCGGCGGGGGTATGGGCACCGCGCTCGCCCCGAGCAACCAGGTCGCCTGGCACACGGCGAACAGGTCGGCACCGCCGGGAAGCAGGACGAGAACGCGGTCGCCGGGCCCCACCCGGTCGCTCAGGGCTGCGGCGACGGCGCTCGCCCGTGCTCGGAGCGCGCCGCGGGTGACGTGCTCGACGACGTCCGGATCCCCGGCCGCGGTGCCCGGCCGCACGATGCGCAGCGCGGAGCCTCCCGGGTCGGTCTCGGCGTGTGCGGCGAGCACGTCGGCAGGCACACGTCCACGCCGCCCCGGACGGAGCTTGGCGGTCTCGGTCATCGGTCACCCCTCACCTTGCGGCGGGCCGTGTCGGCCGGCTGGGTCGGTTCGCGGATCACCGTGCCAGCGGCGCACGGACCTCATAAGGCCCGTAAGTGCTGCCGAATGGAGCGGTCGCGGGGTGCCCGTCGGTGGGTGTCTTCGGAGGCGTCCGACAGGGGTGGTGCATGAGGGCGCAGGGTCGGGCGGGTCCTCCGGGGTACCCGATCGGGCACTGCGTCGGGTGGGCGCGGGACGGGTGTGGTGGAGCGGCGGGACCGTCGCCGTGAGGCACAATGCCCGGGCGGCGTGGCAACGGCCCCACCGGCCCGTACGAGGAAGAGGGAGAAGCGGCATGGCGCTGCAGCGGATGGACAATGTCGGCATCGTGGTCGACGACCTGGATGCCGCCGTCGCGTTCTTCGAGGAAATCGGTATGGAGCTGGAGGGCAGGGCGGAGGTCGAGGGTCCCTTTGCCGACCGCTGCACCGGACTCGACGGCGTCCGCTGCCACATCGCGATGCTCCGGACCCCGGACGGTCACAGTCGGCTCGAGCTGGCGAAGTACCGCAGCCCGGCTGTGGTCGACGACGGACCGCGCAACCGCCCGCACAACGTTCTGGGTACGCACCGCGTCATGTTCGCCGTCGACGACCTCGAGGACACCGTGGCCCGCCTGCGGCCTCACGGCTCCGAACTCCTCGGCGGGATCGCACGGTTCGAGGACAGCTACCTGCTGTGCTACGTCCGCGGCCCGGAGGGCGTCATCGTCGGGCTGGCCGAGCGCCTGCGCTGAGAGGGCGTCGGGTCCTTCCCGGCTCGACGCCCTCCGGCATCAGTTGCCCTGCGCCTGCCGGAACGCCGCGAGCGATTCCACCACGGTCCCCTCGTCGGGCATCCCGCGGTCCCTGGTCCGTGCCGCCTCGTTCGCACCGTCGGTCCCCGAGGGCCACTCGCGGAAGCGGCGGAACACCATGGGGACGCCCCGGGCCACGGTCATGTCGGCACCGTCCGTGACCTGCATGTGGACGTGGGGCTGGGTCGAGTTCCCGGAGTTGCCGCAGTCGGCGATGTGCTCTCCCGCCGCGACCCTCCGGCCCACCGTCACCCGCTGGGAGCCCTTCTTCAGATGGGCGAGCAGGACGAAGGTGCCGCTGGAGGCATGCTCGATGACGATGTGGTTCCCGGCCAGGGCGTTCACCCCCTGTCGGGCACGGCCCGCCTGTCCGAGCGCGTAGGGAAGCAGCGCCAGCTGCGACCTCCGGCTCTCGTGGTCCGTCTCGCCGTCGTGGACGTGGACGACCGTGCCGTCCACGGGCGCCAGGACGGGCTGTCCGAAGGCGAGGAAGATGTCGGGCGGTTCGGTGGTGAACAGCGTGCGCCAGCTGCGGCTGCGGGCGGTCCGGCGGTGTTCGTCGACGCCGATGAAGTCGATGGCGTAGCGGCCGCCGAAGAGGTCCGTTCCGTGACTGGGCACCCTGCGGGCCGGGCTGTTCCTGGCCAGCCATCGCCCGGTGAACGGAAGGAGGAGCTCGACTCCGCGGGTTCCCGGCTTCTGTGAGGGCGGTTCCTCGTCCATGCTCTCAGCGTAGGTGAACGCTCCGGCGAGCGTGGCCGCTCCGACGGCGACGCCGCGTGCGACGAACCGGCGGCGTGACGGGTCGGCAGCTTCTCCCTCCGCGGCCTCGCCTCCCGGGGAGCGGCGGCGCAGCAGCAGAGCACGCACGATCTCGGCGAGCAGCAGGGCACCCGTCAGGGCGAGGAGGACGGGCAGCCAGCGGTACCCGGGGACCGACAGCGTACGAACGATGCCGAACGGGCTGCCGTCGGGTCCGGAGAACATCACGCTCGCAGCAGTCACCCACAGCAGGATCAGGAGCACCGCGCCGATTCTGCGCCAGGGCCCGCCGGGAGGGGAGACGTCCTCGACGAGGCGCCGGTACAGGTACCAGTGGACGGCTCCCAGCACGGAGAGCGTGACGACGGCGATCAGGAGTGACTGGACGATGACGACGTTCTCCGTCCGTGGGGGTGCCTCTCTCCGTATCAGCCCCCGGCGACGGGGGCTGCGGAGGGGCGGCGGATGGGTCTCTCGCGCGCGGCGGCCTGCCTCCGGGCCCGGCGGCCGCTGGTGGGCGGCCCGGCCTCCGCGCAGGACCGGGCCGTGGCATCCCGCCCGCCCCGGCCCGGGAAGCGCCCGGCGGACGCCGTACGGGAGGGGGCGCTGCCCCACCGAGCGGCGTCCGCTTCGGGCCAGTGCTGCGACCGGAAGGGTTCCCCGGCTCGCGACGCCCGGCACGGCACTAGGCGACTGCGGCCTCCTCGACCGCCACCAGGTGACCGGTGCCCGCGAGGGACGTCAGGTCGATGTCGGCGACGCAGCGCACCTTCACGTAGTTCAGCGTGAGCGTCCCCTCGATGTGCACGCTCCCGGTGCCGGCGGCGAAGTCCGCCGATCCCAGGTCCGTGCGGTCCTCGTCGACACGGACGCCCAGGTCCGTCCCTCCGCGCGATTCGCCGAACTTGATGAAGACGTAGCGCATCTCGGTGATGCGCCGGTGCAGCTCCTTCGCCGAGGGCGCGGGGCCGCCGACGACGACGCTCTGCCCCTCGACGGACAGGCGCTCGACGAGTTCATCCATGGTCGATTCTCCAACGCTGGTCAGGCATGCCTACGGGTGGTTGTGACGTGGAGCGGAAGGACGGCCTCAGAGGCGAAGGGCGCACCGGCCTCAGCCGGCGGCCTTCTCCATCTGCAGGCGGAGGCTCCGCGGCCGCATGTCGGTCCAGACCTCCTTGACGTGCTCGAGGCACTCCTCCTTGGAACCGCCGAAGCCGGTCTCGCGCCAGCCCTCGGGAACGGCGAGGTATCCCGGCCACAGGGAGTACTGCTCCTCCTCGTTGACGAGGACCTTCATCTCACTGGCATCCATTGACGCTCTCCGTCCTTTCGATGTCACGGATATGTGCTGCTCTGTTTCTCACCGCGCGGGGAGGCGGGGAGGTGACGCGGGGGGATTCCTCAGGTGAAGAGCCAGGGCGCCTCCTGCTTGCGGCGCTCCTCGTAGGCGAGGATCTCGTCCTTGTGCGACAGGGACCATCCGATGTTGTCCAGTCCCTCCGTCATGGCGTTCTTCCGGAACGCGTCGATCTCGAAACGGAAGACCTTGCCGTCCGGCGCGGTGACCGACTGGGCCGGCAGGTCGACGCGCAGCGTGGACGTCCCGGTCTCCGTGAGGGAGGCCAGGAGGGCTTCCACGTCCGCGGAGTCGAGCGTCACGGGGAGGATGTCGCTGTTGAAGCAGTTGTTGTGGAAGATGTCGGCGAAACTCGGTGCGATGATGCAGACGAATCCGTACTCCCGCAGCGCCCAGGGCGCGTGTTCCCGGGAGGAACCGCATCCGAAGTTCTCGCCCGAAATCAGGATGCTCGCGTCCTCGTAGCCGGGGCGGTTGAGCTCGAAATCCGGGTCGGGCGTGCTGCCGTCCTCGAGGTAGCGCCAGTTCGCGAACATGTTGCGGCCGAAACCGGTGCGGCTCACGGACTTGAGGAACCGCGCGGGAATGATGTCGTCCGTATTCACGTTGCTGCGCATCAGCGGCACGGCGGTGCCCTCATGCGTGATGAACTTCTCCACGGATCTCCCTCTTTACAGCTCGCGGAAGTCGGCGAACCGACCGGCGACGGCGGTGGCGGCCGCGGTGGCGGGGCTGACCAGGTGGGTCCGGCCGCCGCGGCCCTGGCGGCCCTCGAAGTTGCGGTTGCTCGTCGAGGCACAGCGTTCCCCGGCCGAGAGGCGGTCGCCGTTCATGGCGATGCACATGCTGCAGCCGGCCTCGCGCCATTCGAATCCCGCCGCGCGGAAGACGTCGGCGAGTCCTTCTTCCTCGGCCTGGCGGCGCACGCTCATCGAGCCGGGGACGACGATGGCGCGCACCCCGTCCGCGACCTTCCTGTCCCGGAGGTGTGCGGCGGCGGCGCGCAGGTCCTCCACGCGCGAGTTGGTGCACGAGCCGATGAAGACGGTGTCGACGGGGATGTCCTGGATGCGCTGCCCCGCCCGGAGTCCCATGTACTCCAGGGCCCGCTCCATGCCGGCACGAGTCTCGGGGTCGGACGCGCTGCCGGGGTCCGGAACGGTGCCGGTGATGTCGGCGACCATGCCCGGGTTGGTGCCCCAGGTGATCTGGGGCACCAGGTCGTCGACGGTCAGGCGGTGCTCGGCGTCGAACCGGGCGCCCGGGTCCGAGGCGAGCTGCTTCCACTGCTCGGCGGCGCGCTCGAAGAGTTCGCCGGAAGGTGCGAAGCGCCGTCCGCGCACGTATTCGATGGTGACGTCGTCGGGTGCGACCATGCCGGCCCGGGCGCCGGCCTCGATCGCCATGTTGCACAGCGTCATGCGGCCCTCGATGGAGAGGGAGCGCACGGCGGATCCGCTGAACTCGATGACGTGGTGCGTGCCGACGTCGGTGCCGAGCCGGCGGATGACGGCGAGGGCGATGTCCTTCGCCGTCACGCCGGGTCCCAGCGTCCCCTCGATGTCGATGTTCATCGTGAGGGGCTTCTGCTGGAGCAGGCACTGGGTGGCCAGGACGTGCTCCACCTCGCTGGTGCCGATGCCCACGGCGAAGATGCCGAGGGCACCGTGCGTGGAGGTGTGGGAGTCGCCGCACACCACGGTCATGCCGGGCAGCGAGAGTCCGAGCTCCGGCCCGATGACGTGGACGATGCCCTGGTCCTCGTCGTTCATGTCGAGGAGTTTTACCCCGAAGTCCCGCGCGTTCTGCTCCATCGTCTCGATGCACATGGTGCTCGGCGCGTCGACGACGTCGATGAGCTTGCGTCCCGGCACGGTGGGCACGTTGTGGTCGATCACGGCCACGGTGCTCCCGGGGCGGTGGACGGGGACGTTCCGTTCCCGCAGACCGGCGAAGGCCTGCGGCGACGTCGCCTCGTGGGTGAGGTGCCGGTCGATGTACAGCATCGGCACTTCGCCGGGTTCGTCGCGCACCATGTGCGCGTCCCAGATCTTCTCGAACATCGTTCGGGGCATACGGCTCTCTCCAAGCGTGCCTGTGGTGACGACGAAGGAGCTCTCAGGCTCCGTGCGGTGCGGGCACCTCCCCGTAGCACTCCTCGAGTTCGTCCGAGGTGAGTTCCCGCCCCAGGTCACTCGCGCGTTCCAGGGTCCGGTTCACGGTGTCGGAGGACAGCTTCCGGGGGTCCCGGCCGCTGTTCATGTAGGCGAGCTTGACGGCGCTCTGCCCGCTCCAGGGGCTCACACCCACCGACTGGGTGCCGCCCACGGTGGCGGGGTCGACGGCCGAGTACACGGTGCGCGCCATCTCCCGCAGCTTCGCCGCGCGGGCGAAGTTCTCGTCCTGCTCGGCCTGGTCGGCGAGCCCGTAGGCCTTGAGGATGGCGTCGGTGTGGATGCCGGACGAGGTGTGGCTGTAGCGCTCACCGAGCACGCCGTGCTCCGGTGTGGCGACGCCGACCATCTCCTGGTAGTGGGAGATCAGCCGCAGCAGTTGCGTCATCTTCCACGGCACCGGGAGGCCCGACTCCTCGCGGATGGCGGCCAGGTTGAGCACCACCTCCTCGAGGGAGGCGTTGCCGGAGCGCTCGCCGACACCGCGCGACACGACGTGGATGCGGTCCGCGCCCGCCGCGGCCGCGGACATGGCGTTGCACAGCGCGTTGCCCAGGTCGCGGTGGCCGTGCCAGTCCAGCTTCACCTCGGGAGCGCCCAGAGCCTCCAGTTCGTCCCGCACGAACCGCACCAGACGGTAGGTGCCGAGCGGCCGGATGGTGCCGATGGTGTCCGCGAGGGCGATGCAGTACGCGCCCGCCTCGACCTGCGTCCGGATGATGGCCCGGACGTCCTCGGGCGAGGTCTGGGTGGTGTGTTCGGTGCCCGCGATGACCGGGATCCCGGCGTCGGCGGTCTTCCTGATGAAGGTGTCGAGCTTGTCGAGGATGAACTCCATGTCCCAGCCCTGGGCGAGCCGGCGCGACGGAGCGCTGCCCATGAAGACCAGGGACTCGAGCCGGGGGTGGATCTCACGGCACTCGATCGTCCACTGCAGCGAGTCCTCGGTGCACATGGAGAGGACGGACGGGACGATGGAGGGCACCTCGTCCTTCATCCGGGCGAGCAGGCCCTTCATGGTGGCGCTGAGGTTGCCCGCGCCACCGGGGTAGATGCCCACCGTGGCGTAGGTGACGCCGAAGTCCTCCAGCAGGTGCAGGTACTCCATCATGTCGTCGATCGACGGGTACCCGGATATTCCCTGGAGGCCGTCTCTCAGACATTCCGAGAGTATTTCCGTGCGCGCCACCTGCTCGGCGAGCGGCTCGCCCGGTATTTTCTCCGGAATGGGTGAGAGCGGACTCTCCTCGCTGTTCCAGTTGAAGTTCGCCGGAAGGTCCTCGGGAACCGTGCCGGGGCTCGCCTGCTCAGCGGATACGGATGCGGATGCGGATGTTGCCTTCTGCATGATCTCTCCTTTCCGGAAGCGCGATCATCTCTCAGGCGCGGTCGGCCGTCATTCTGCAACGGGAAGAATGCCGACCGAGAAACGGATGTAGTCGTCGGAGTAGCCGAAGGTGGAGCCGGGGATCCCTGCGATTCCGGTCTTCTCGAGGACGGAGAAACAGTCCTCACCCTTCCGGAGTCTGCTCCAGTTGTAGATCGTCGCGTCGTCGTCGAGGTAAATGCGCTCGAACAGACCGTGCTCCGCATCGCACTGTTCGAGTTGCGCGCGCAGTCGGCGGCGGCGCAGCCGGTAGAGGTCCCGGATCTTCTCGATCAGGCCGGGGTTCTCCCGGAAGAGGGCGTGGTAGGCCATGAACCGCAGCTGCCACTCCCCGGGCAGGGAACCGACGCTGTTCGTCCAACTCGACCCCATGGCCCGGGCGAAGTCCTTGTCGCCGAAGACGACCCAGCCGAACCGTTCCCCGGTCAGCGTGTGCGTCTTGGAGTAGCTCCCGACGTAGATCATTTGCGCAGCGAGATCGGATGCCTCGGCGAGGCGGTGCATGCGGGCCCGGTCCTCCTCGGGCGGCCCGGTACCGACGTACGCCAGGTCGGCGAGGATGTGGACGCGCCGGCCCCGCTCGGCGAAGCGCCGTACGACGGCCTGCAGGGCGGCGAGTTCGTCGGGCGTGTAGGCGAACGTGGTGGGGTTGTTCGTCACCGTCAGGTAGACGGCGGCCACGTCGGGGTTCTGCTCGAGCTGTGCGGCGAGCAGTGTGTCGGTGAGTTTGAACCCGTCCTCGGCCCGGGTGGTGACGGAGTGCAGGCGATAGCCGTACGCCGCGGCCTGCAGCTCGGGCATGTTGAACCCGGGGGCTGCGAACAGCACCGCCCCGGGCGGCCGGCCCTGGAGGTGGGCGAGGTGGGCGAGTCCGCGGAGGACCTTGTCGATGCAGTCCGTGGCTCCGAGTCCCAGCGCGACCTGCTCCGCCGGGACCGTCTGCCCCCACTGCCGCATGTCCTGGGCGAGCAGGCTCCGCAGCACCGGGTTGCCCACGCCGTGGATGTCGTAGACCCGGGGGTCGTACCCGGCGTCGAGCAGCTCGCGTTCGGCGCCCATCATGCGTTCCCTGAGCCATCGGTAGCCCTCGCCCGTTGCGGTGTAGCCCTGGAGCTCCTCGCCGGGGAGGGCGATGCCGAGCTCGTCGGCCAGCAACCGGTAGTCCTGCGGGCCCCCGGGTTCGCCCTCGCACTCGGTGATCAGACGCACGTCGACATCGCCGATCGTGCGGTTCACGATCTCCAGCCGCGTCGCCTGCCGGTCGAAGTCCCGTGCCGCGCATGCCCGTTCCAGGTCCTGCACGATCCGCGCCATGACGCGGATGGGCGGTTCCGTCCCGGAGCCGGTGAGGCCCCGGTGTTCGTGCAGGATCTCCTTGCGTGCCTTCCGGACGAGCATGCGCTGCTCTTCGAGACCGGCTCCGGTCCCGGAGGAGGAAGTCTGCAGCGTCATCGTGGGTGACCTCCCGCTACCAATACGTCGAACAGCGCCGTGTACCGCATCGTCAGTCCTGCGCCGCCACGCGGTCCCGGATGCGCCGGCCCATCTCCTCGGTGCCGACGACCGTGCATCCGCTCTCCTCGATGTCCACGGTCCGGAACCCCTGCCTGATCACGTCCTCGACCGCCTCCTCGACGGCTGCCGCCTCCCGGTGCAGGCCGAGCGAGTGACGGAGCAGCAGCGCGGCGGAGAGCACGGCACCGACGGGGTTCGCCCGGTCCTGGCCGGCGATGTCGGGAGCGGAACCGTGGATCGGCTCGTAGAGCCCGAACAGGCCTCCCTCGGTGCGCCGCACGCCGAGACTCGCCGACGGCAGCATGCCGATGGAGCCCGTCAGCAGGGACGCCTCGTCGGTGAGGATGTCGCCGAAGAGGTTCTCGGTGACGACGACGTCGAAGTCCGACGGTGTCCGGATCAGGCGCATGGCACAGGCGTCGACGAGCATGTGCTCGTGGGAGACCTGCGGATGATCGGCCGCGACCCGCTCCACGACGCGCCGCCACAGCACGGAGGAACTCAGCACGTTGGCCTTGTCGACGGAGGTGACCCTGCCGCTGCGGTCGGCGGCGATCTCGAACGCCGTCCGCACGACGCGTTCGATCTCCTTCTCCGTGTAGAGGAGCGTGTCGACGGCCTCCGTGCCGCGCTCGCCCTGGCGGATCTCGCTGGGCTTGCCGGGCACGGTCTCCAGGTGCCCGTAGTACAGGCCGGCCGACAGCTCCCGCACGAACACCATGTCGGTGCCCTTGAGGTGTTCCGGCTTCACCGGGGAGGCCTCGAGGAGAGGTTCGAGCGGACGGACCGGCCGGAGGTTGGCGAACAGGTCGAACTCCTTGCGGAGCCGGAACAGCGCCTGGCCGGGACGCGGCCCGTCGCTCCGCTTCTCCCCGTCCGGCAGGCTGCCGACGGCCCCGAGGAGCACCGCGTCGCTCCGTCCGCACGTCTCGAACGTCGCATCCGAGATCGCCTCACCCTCGGCCGTGATGGCTTCCAGTCCGACGAGCCGCTTGTGGACGGTGAAGGTGTGGCCGTACTTCTCCTCGACCGCACGGAGCACCCGGAGTGCCTCGTGGACGGTCTCCGGGCCGACGCCGTCGCCCGGGAGCACAGTGATGGTGGCAGTGGTCATCGGGCCGACGCCTCCCGGCTCTTCTTGGGGTGGAAGGACAGCAGGCGGTCGACGAGGGTGCCGCGCCAGCAGATCATGTCGTGTCCTCCGACATACTCGGAGTAGTCGACCTCGTAGCCCTTCTTCACGAGCACGTCCCGCATGCGGCGGTGCGCCGTCATCGGGTCGAACTCGCAGATGGCCTGCTCCAGGCTCCCGATCTCCAGGGAGAACCGGAGCGGCAGGGCGGGGTTCTGCTCGTACTGGTTCGTCAGCCACTCGTCCTCGACCTCGGAGTCCATGGCTCCCGGCCACCAGAACGAACCGGACTGGGAGATCACGTTGCCGAACAGGTCGGGGGACTTGAAGCCTGCGTAGGCAGCCGCCAGGCCGCCGTAGCAGGAGCCGCCGACCACGGTCCGCGCCGGGTCGGTGGTGACGTGGTAGTTCTCCCGCAGCCACGGCATCAGGTCCTGCCGCAGGAAGTCGTTGAACGGCGGGTAGCAGGGCAGTTCGCGGGCCCGGACCTCCTGGTCGAGGTTGCTGTGCATCACCAGGACGTACGGCGGGGTCCGGTCCACGTACAGCAGGTTGTCCATCACCGTGTGGATCAGGGCGAAGTTGTAGTACGCCCACCCGTCGAACAGCAGGAACACGTTGTACGGCTCGCCGTCGGTGTTGTAGCCGGGCGGCACGTGCACGGTCACGTGGTGCTGGTTCTCCAGCACCTCGCTGTCCAGCATGTGCATGTGGGTCTTGCCCTTGGGCACGCCGCGGCGGGCGATGTTCCAGGGCTGCTTCGGTGCCCCCGGGAGTTCCAGGATGGACACGATGTACTTGTTCTGCTCGTTCCCGAAGATCGGGTTGTTGCGGGGGTTGAGCGGGTCCGGCTGGTACGAGGGCAGGCGCGACATGACGTCCGCGTAGGACTCGTAGGGCTCGAGCGAGTCGTTGACGGACAGCAGGTAGGTCGTGCGCAGGTCCGAGGGCAGGAAGTAGGACTTGTACCAGAGGTCGGTGCCGGGGACGTTGGCCATCCGGTACTCCGTCAGGTCGCCCTGGGTGGGCGCGCTGAAGAAGATCACGAGAGCGTTCTCGGTGTCTCCCGGGTCGCGCCAGAGGAAGGTCACGAGGGTCTGCGACGTGTCGTCGCCGACCTGCTCCATCAGCGGCGCGCCGGCGTCCTCGACCTCCTTCCAGAACGCGTCGAGCACCTCGTGCCTACCGGCAGCGACGGCTTCGGCCACCTCGGCGATCCGTGGGCTCACGGTGGTGGTTTCCGGAGCGGGCATGTGGGGTTTCTCCTTGACTCTTCGGGGTGCGGTCCAGGTGGGCGGAGCGCCGGTGCGGCTCAGATCAGGTCGAACAGTTCGTCCGCGTCCGGCGCGTCGGCGTCGCCCTCCTCGATGCGCTCCTCGATAACCTGGGCGAGCTTGGCGACCGTCCGGTTCTGGAAGACCATCGGAAGCATCAGCTCGATGTCCCACCGCTCCTGGACCTCGGTGGCCATGGAGGCCACGAGGAGCGAGTGGCCGCCCAGATTGAAGAAGTCGTCGTGGACACCCACGCGTTCGAGGTCGAGGAGGCGGGCCCAGAGTTCCGCCAGCACCTCCTCGGTCTCGCTGCTCGGTGCGACGTAGCTCTCCCCGGCCCGGGCCTGGGCGATGACGTCCTGGAGGCCGGGGAGGGCCTTCCGGTCCACCTTGCCGTTGGGTGTCAGCGGGAAGCCGTCCAGCTGCACGAAGTAGGTGGGGACCATGTACTCGGGCAGCCGGTCCAGCAGGTGCGCCCTGAGCGCGTCGGGGGCCGCCTCCCGGCCGGCGTGCGTGGTGAGGTAGGCCGTCAGCCGCTTGTCCGCCGCCGTGACCTCGTGCACGACCACCAGGCACGACTGGACTGCGTCGTGGTCCGCCAGAACCGCTTCGATCTCCTCGATCTCGATGCGGTAGCCGCGGATCTTGACCTGGTGGTCCTTGCGTCCCGCGTACTCGATGACGCCGTCGCTCCGGAAGCGGGCGAGGTCGCCGGTGGCGTAGAGCCGGCCGCCGCCGAACGGGTTCGCCACGAACCGCTCCGCGGTCAGGTCCGGCCGGTCCAGGTAGCCGCGGGCGAGCTGCACGCCGCCGATGAAGAGCTCCCCGATGACTCCGTCCGGCACGGGCTCCATCGCCTCGTTGAGGATGTACAGCTGCGTGTTCGCCACCGGACGGCCGATGGGGACGCTGCTCGCCCCCGGCTCGTCCCGGCACTCCCAGAAGCTGACGTCGACGGACGCCTCCGTCGGCCCGTACAGGTTGTGCAGTCCGGTGCCCGGCAGGAGCTGCCGGCACTGCTCCTGCACCTCCGGCGGGAGGGCCTCGCCGCTGCAGATCATGTGCCGGATGCCCCGGCACCGGTCCGCCACGGAGGACTGCTGGAGGAACGCCTGGAGCATCGACGGCACGAAGTGCAGGACTCCGATCCGCTGCTCCTCGATCAGGTCGACGAGGTAGGCGGGGTCGCGGTGGCCGTCGGGCCGGGCGACGTGCAGCTGCGCACCGGTGAGGAGCGGCCAGAAGAACTCCCAGACCGACACGTCGAAGCTGAACGGCGTCTTCTGCAGCACCCGGTCGTGCTCGCCCAGGCCGTAGGCGTCCTGCATCCACAGGAGGCGGTTGCAGATGCCGCGGTGCGACAGCATGGCGCCCTTGGGCTTGCCCGTGGAACCGGAGGTGTAGATGACGTACGCCAGGTTGTCCGGGTCGGTGTCGACACCCAGGGGTTCCGCGCTCTCGCGGAGCCATGAGGTGTCGCTGCCGCCGAGTTCGAGCAGGTCCACTCCCCGGTCCGTGAGGAACCGGGCCTGCTCCGCCGTTCCGGGCTGCACCAGGGCGACACCCACCTGCGCGGACTCGGCGATGAACGCGAGCCGGTCGGACGGGTAGTCGGGGTCGAGCGGCACGTACGCGCCGCCCGCCTTGAGGATGGCGAGGAGTCCGGTGACCAGCTCCAGCGATCGGCGCATGCTGATACCGACCGGCGTCTCGGGCGCCACGCCACGCGCCTGCAGGGTCCGCGCCAGCCGGTTGGCCCGCCGGTCCAGTTCGGCGTACGTGAGCTGCTGGTCCTCGTACGAGAGGGCGATCCGGTCCGGTGTGGCGCGGACCTGCTCCTCGAACAGCTCGTGCAGGCACGTGGGCCGCAGGGCGTCCTCGTCGCGGGTGGCGTTCCGCTCGTGCAGGATCTCGGCACGCTCCGTGTCGGACAGCAGTGTGAGCCGGCCGATGGGGGTGCCGGGGGCGGCCAGCGCACCGTCGATGAGGCGCTGCAGGTGGTCGCCCATCCCGGCGACCGTGCCCCGCTCGAAGAGGCTGGTGCTGTACTCGAAGGTGAACTGCAGCTCTCCGTCGCGCTGCTGGATGCTCAGCCCCAGGTCGAACTTCGAGACGCCGACGCCGGCCTCGGTGAGGTCGTGCACCCATTCGGGCTGCTCCTGGTCCTCCGGTACGTCCTCGAAGAGCTTGTCGAGGCCGGTGAACATGACCTGGAACACCGGGTTGTAGCTGAGGCTGCGTTCGGGCCGCAGCTCCTCGACGATGCGCTCGAACGGAACGTCCTGGTGGCTCTGCGCGTCCAGGAGCTTCCAGCGCACCTGCTCCAGCACGTCGGAGAACGGCGGGTCGCCCTCGAGGTCGACGCAGAGCGCGACCGTGTTGACCAGGAATCCGATGAGCGGCTCGGTCTCGACGCGGCTGCGGTTGGCGACCGGGACGCCGATGACCACCTTGTCCTGTCCGCTGTAGTGGGAGAGGAGCACGGCGAAGGCGCTGAGCACCGTGATGAACTGCGTGGTCCGGTGCTCGTTGCTCACCTTGGTGAGCTGTTCGCGGATCTCCGCGGGCAGGTGGCTGGTGAGGTTGGCGCCCTGGTAGTTCTGCACCGCGGGCCGCGGGTGGTCCGTGGGCAGCGAGATCAGTGCCGGGGCGTCCGCCAACTGCTCCTTCCAGTACTGCAGGTGCGGCTGCAGACGCTCCTCCTGGAGGCACTGCTGCTGCCACACCGCGTAGTCGGCGTACTGGACGGGGAGCGGCGGCAGAGCCGCGGCGTCGGTGCCTGCGGCGTCGTGGAGTCGCAGCACCTCGTCGTTGAGGATGCCGACCGAGTAGCCGTCGAAGACCGCGTGGTGCGCGCTGAACGCCAGTAGCGACTCACCGCCGGGCAGATGCACCAGCAGCGTGCGGAACAGCGGTCCCCCGGTGAGGTCGAAGGGCCGGGTCCACAGCTCGTGGGTGCGGGCCGTGACGGCCGCGGCCTGCTCCTGGGGTGCGACGGCCGAGAGGTCGGCCTCCGCCAGGTCGACGGTCCCGGTGTCGGCGATCTCCTGCCACACGCGGCCCCGGTGCTCCCGGAACGTCGTCCGCAGGGTCTCGTGGCGGGCAACGAGGCGCTCGAGCGCGAGCCGGAGCCTGCCGGCGTCCAGGGCCTCGGACCGGTGGAGCACCCAGCCGACCGTGTAGAGGGGGCTGTCGGGGACCAGCCGGTCCATGTACCACAGGCGCTGCTGGTCGAACGTCGCGGGTATCGGCTCGTCGCGCGGCACGGGAACCAGCGGGACGCTGCCGTGCGGATCCTTGTCCTGCAAGAGGGCGTCGACCTCCGTGGCCATCTGGGAAACGGTCGGCTGCTCGAACAGCACCCGGACGGGGACGTCCACCTCGAACGTCTGCTGGATGCGGGCGACGACCTTCGCCGCGAGCAGCGAGTGGCCGCCGAGTGCGAAGAAGTCGTCGGAGATCCCCACCGCGCTGCGGTCCAGGACCTGCTCGAGGATCGTGGCCAGGAGCGCTTCGGTCCTGGTGCGCGGCAGTGCGCTCGCGGCGAGAGCCGGTGCGGGCCCGTTCTCGGGTTCCGGGAGCACCTTGCGGTTGATCTTGCCGTTGCTGTTGAGGGGCATCTCGTCGAGGTGGACGAAGACCGCGGGCACCATGTACGAGGGCAGCTGCTCCTTCAGGTGCGCCTGGAGCGCCTCGGTGATGCCGGCCGTCTCCTCGTGCAGCGCCACGTAGGCCACGAGGCGGTGGCTGGGGCCGTCCGGCTGGGCGAGGACGGCGCAGCTGTGGACCTGCGGGTGACGGTCCAGGACCGCTTCGATCTCCCCGAGCTCGATGCGGAATCCCCGGATCTTCACCTGGTTGTCCACGCGCCGGACGAACTCGATGTTGCCGTCGGGCAGGTAGCGGACCAGGTCGCCGCTCTTGTAGAGACGGCCCCCGGGCTCCTCGCCGAACGGGTCCGCCACGAAGTACTCGGCGGTCAGTTCGGGGCGGCCCATGTAGCCGCGGGTCACACCGACGCCGCCGACGTACAGCTCGCCGGGTACGCCGACGGGGACGGGCTGCATGTACGGGTCCAGCACGTACAGCCGGACGTTGGTGATCGGACGTCCGATGTGGATGGTGTCCAGGTGCTCGTCGGTGTGGGTGCCGGAGGCGAAGATCGTCGACTCGGTCGGCCCGTACACGTTGAAGAAGGTGCGCCCCGGCGCCCAGGTGCGGATCAGGTCGGCCGAGTACGCCTCACCGCCGACGACCAGGGTGCGCAGGTGGGGAAGCGACTCGGTGGGCAGGGTGGCCAGCGCGCCCGGGGTGAAGTTGAGGCTCTGGATGGCCCGCTCGTCCAGGACGTCGTACAGGTCGGTGCCGACCATGCGGGCACCGCTCCGGGGGAGGTGCAGGGTGCCGCCGGTCACCAGCGGCAGCAGCATCTCCCAGACGGAGAAGTCGAAGCTGAGCGAGGCGACCTGGAGGACGTTCTGGGGCCTGTCGAAGCAGGCGTTCCCGCGGATCCACGGCACCACGTGGCGGATGTTCCGGTGGGCGACCATCACGCCCTTGGGCCGGCCGGTCGATCCCGACGTGTAGATGATGTAGGCGAGGTTGTCGGGGCAGACGGTCGTGGACGGCGCGTGCGTCGGCCGGGTGGCGATGTCCGGCCACTCGGAGTCGAGGCAGAGGGTCTCCAGGTCTCCGGGCGGCAGCTTGGGCAGCACCTCGGACTGCGTGACGAACAGCCGCAGACCGGAGTTCTCGACCACGTAGGCCATTCGGTCGACTGGGTAGCGGGGGTCCACGGGAACGTAGGCGCCGCCGGCCTTGAGGATGCCCAGCAGGCCGACGATGGCTTCCAGGGAACGCTCCAGGCACAGCCCGACGAGGACGTCCGGTCCGACGCCACGGCCCTGGAGCCAGTGCGCCAACTGGTTGGCTCGGCTGTCGAGCTGGGCGTAGGTGAGCTGCTCGTCCTCGTGGACGACGGCGACGGCGTCCGGGGTGGTGGCGGCCTGCTCCTCGACGAGAGCGTGCAGGTACGGGAGGTCGTCGGTGTCCGAGGTGGACTCCGTGCTCCACGCGCCGACCGCACGGGTCCGCTCCTCCTCGGTCAGCAGGGACACCCGGGCCAGCGCCTGCTCGGGCGAGGAGACCAGTTCGCGACTGATCCGGCGCAGGTGGGCGATCATCGCCTCGGTCGCGGTCCCGTCGAACCACCGCGTGTCGTAGAAGATGTCGATGCCGAGTTGCCGTCCCACGGTGATGACGGCGTTGAGGGGGTAGTGGGTCTGCTCCTGGGAGCTGGCTTCGGTGAAGCGCAGTGCCGCGTCGCGCTCCTCGTCCTCGGGGTAGTTCTCGAAGACGAAGAGACTCTCGAACAGCGGGGCCCCTGCCGGGAGTCCGCTCCACTGCTGGACGTGGCTCAGCGGGCTGTAGTCGTACTGCCGCATCCGGGTGCTCTGTTCCTGGAGTGCGTGCAGCCAGTCGAGCGAGGACGTCTGTCGGGGCAGCGGCACCCGGACGGGCAGCGTGTTGATGAACAGGCCGACCATCCTTTCGATGCCCTCGACCTCGGGGGGACGCCCCGAGACGACGGTGCCGAAGACGACGTCCTCGGTGCGCGCGTAGCGGCCGAGCAGCAGCGCCCAGCAGCCCTGGAGCACCGTGTTGAGGGTCAGGCGGTGCTGCTGGGCGAAGTTCTGGAGTTCCGCCGTCTCGCTCTCGCTGAGGGACACACTGGTCCTGGCCTGCGGGTCCGCCTCGTCCGCCTGCCCGGCTCCGACCTCGGTGCGCGGGGTGGTGTTGAGCGGAGTGGCCTCCTCGAAGCCC
>NZ_JBJZOM010000030.1:0-25958 GCF_047200695.1 Streptomyces callyspongiae | reverse complement strand
AGGAGCTCAGCGAGTCTGGACTCGCCCGGCTAGTACTGCAGCCGCAGTTGGTGTGACGTGTTGCTGTCCATGTCGTTGAACTGGGCATGGGTGGGGACGTCACTGTGGAGGATGTGCGGGGTTGGGCTGCGGGGCTGGAGGGGTTGCTGACCCGGACTGGGCGATATTTCCGCAGGTCGGAGCCTCGTGGCCGGGCTGGTGAGTATGTCCGGGGTTGCTGACTCCGTTGGAGCGCAAGAACGGCTGGACGCTGTCCGAGCAGGCCGGCGAAGGCTGCCCGGACGGCATGCAGCGACTGCTGAACCAAGCCCACTGGGACGCCGACGCGGTCCGTGATGAGGTCCGCTCCTTCGTACTGGAGCATCTCGGCGCCGAAGACGGCGTGTTGATCGTCGACGAGACAGGGTTCCTCAAGAAGGGCCGCCGCTCGGCCGGCGTGCAACGGCAGTACACCGGAACCTCAGGAAAGATCGACAACTGCCAGTTGGGCGTCTTCCTGGCCTACGCCTCCACAGCGGGCCGGGCGCTGATCGACCGGGAGTTGTACCTGCCGACCTCCTGGGTCGAGGACGACGGACGGCGGACCGACGCGCGCATCGGTCCCGAGATCGGCTTTGCGACCAAACCCGCTCTGGCCAAGGCGATGCTGGCCCGGACCATCGCGGCCCGGGTACCGTTTGAGTGGGTAACCGGTGATGAGGTCTACGGTGGCAACCCCGCTTTGCGGTCCTGGCCGGCCGACCAGCACATCGCCTCGGTGATGGCCATCGCCTCCAGCCACCGGTGCGGGCCCCGAGGACAGAACGCCCGCACCATCGCCGCGATCCTGCCCGAAGAGGCCCGGGAGATCCGCTCCGCGGGAACGGGAGCCCATGGCCTGCGCGAATACGCCTGGGCGATGGTTCCACTGCCCGATACCGCCGAGCACCGTGACGGGTTCGACGACGCGCTGCTGATCCGCCGCAGCCTGACCGACGACGAGCGTGCCTACTACCTGGTCCACGCGCCCGCCGCCACACCCGTTGCCGCCATCGTCCGCGCGGCCGGAGCCCGCTGGGCCATCGAGGAATGCTTCCAGGCCGCGAAGAACGAAGCGGGCCTTGACCACTACCAGGTCCGCCACTACCCGGCCTGGTACCGGCACATCACCCTCGCCATGACAGCCGCCGCCTACCTGGCCGCCGTCCGTGCCGGCGAGACCAAAAAGGGGGAGGTCAACACGACCGGATCCGACTCACCCTGAACGAAATCCGCCGCCTGATGGGCAAGCTCGCACACACCCTCCGACACGAGGCGGAACACGTCCTGCACTGGTCACGCTGGCGCCGCCGACACCAACACCGAGCTCGACTCAGCCACTACCACCGCCGCGGCCACCGACCCCCACAACTGCGGCTGCAGTACTAGGAGGGCCTGACGAGTCGACAACCGCGATGATCCGTGCCGCGGCCTCGTCGGAAGCCTCGTGTTCCCAGACCCGGACTACGGTCCAGCCCGCAGCCGTCAGGGCCTCGTCGGCGGCTCGGTCTCGGGCCACATTTCGCTCCAACTTTGGGCCCCAGTAGCCCCCGTTCACGCCAGGCTGACGTCCGTGCTCGGGGCAGCAGTGCCAGAAACAACCATCCACGAACACCGCAACGCGGGCCCGTGTGAAAAGAATGTCAGGGCGCGGACGTACCCCACCAAGATCCATACGCACGTCGACGCGGTAGCGCTTGCCTGCTGCGTGCAGCAATGACCGAATTGCCCGTTCTGGCTTGGTGTCCCGTCGTTTGATGGCGGCCATGTTGCGGGAGCGACCTGGACTTGTCGCTGCGGGGGCTGAAGGGTCGCTGCTGTAGGTCATCGCTCACACCGTAGCCAAGTCTGTCAGACTCACAGTGTTTGATGGGCCAAGATGGTAGGCCTGAGCAGTGTGAGACCTGGAGGTAGGAGCGTGGCTGATCTGTCCGTCGTGGAGATCTGTGCCGGCGCAGGTGGCCAGTCGCTGGGTCTCGAGCTGGCGGGCTTCCGCCACGTCTTGGCGGTAGAGCTCGATGAGAACGCAGCGGCCACACTCAGAGAAAACCGTCCAGATTGGGACGTTAGGCTCGGGGACGTGGCTGATGAGAGTGTGTGGGCCCCCAAGGAGCTCCCCCCTGTCGACCTCCTGGCGGGAGGCGTGCCTTGTCCGCCCTTCTCCATTGCCGGGAAGCAGCTCGGCGCCACGGATGAGCGCGACTTGTTCGCCTGGGCAGTCGAGTTGACCGGCAAGATGAAACCCCGTGCCCTGCTCCTCGAGAACGTTCGGGGTCTTTCCATGCCACGCTTTTCGGCGTACCGCCAGCACGTTAAGGACCGACTCAAAGAACTCGGCTACTGGTCCGACTGGAAACTTCTGGAAGCCAGAGATTACGGGGTTCCGCAGCTCCGCCCGCGCTTTGTGCTGGTTGCGATGAGAGACGAGGACGCTCAGTGGTTTGAGTGGCCAGAGAAAACTCCCTATCCCGGTACAGTGGGGACAGCCTTGTATGAAATGATGGCTTCTAAGAATTGGCCGGGAGCCGAGAAATGGGCCGCCGCAGCAAATGACATCGCGCCGACTATCGTAGGTGGCTCCAAGAAGCACGGAGGCGCCGACCTTGGACCGACCCGTGCTAAAAAGGCTTGGAGGGCGCTTGGTGTTGATGCCATGGGCGTTGCCGCCGATCCCCCGGGTCAGTCTGATCCCATTGACTACGTGCCAAAGCTTACAACCGAGATGGTAGCCCGCCTGCAGGGGTGGGGAGATTCACCGGAATATGCATGGACTTTCACTGGACGGAAAACCAGTAGGTATCGGCAAATCGGCAATGCCTTCCCTCCTCCTGTCGCCAGGGCCCTTGGGACGGCCATCGCTAATGCGCTGAACCAAAAGGGCCAGCGTAAGGATTTGTCGGAGGTGGAGAAGGAGGTCAGGCATGACCCCCTCTATGTCGCCTTGAAGCAATCCTCGGTGCCACTCACCGAGAAGGAGCTGATCAAGCTCGCTGGCGAGAAGATGGATTCCCCCACCTTCGAGCGTCGAATGGCAATGCTTGCTCGAGACTTCGTTATCCGAGAAGATGACCAGCTAGTCGGCCGTGCGTACCAGCTCGTGGGCTTCAAAGGCTTTATTGGTCAGGAAGGCCACGAGCGGCACGTACGGTTTGCAGAGCTACGGTCACGAATCAGTTAGCGGTTTACCTTTTCGGAATTGCCTAGATAGCTAGGTCGAGCGGTAGGTCGCTAATATCGCGCAGACGTTTTCCCGCGATCAAGGTGTCAAGCATGCTGATTGCTTCGTCATTTTCCGTTTGATCAACTGCTTGGATTAGTTCCGGTAGTGCGAAGTGATACACC
Organism: Streptomyces callyspongiae; assembly: GCF_047200695.1. Classification (NCBI taxonomy): domain Bacteria; kingdom Bacillati; phylum Actinomycetota; class Actinomycetes; order Kitasatosporales; family Streptomycetaceae; genus Streptomyces; species Streptomyces callyspongiae. The sequence continues at coordinate 22,598 of NZ_JBJZOM010000030.1, read as the reverse complement.
GTGTCGATATCACCAGTACCCAGAGCCAACGATGCAAGCCTGGAGGGCGTAGGCTCACCAGTAACGACAACGACGTGTGGCGTACGGCCCTTTCTGTTTCGGATAACATTCAGGGCTTCGGAGCGAGCATTTTGGGCGCGGTCACTGCGCAGTGTCCACTTGCAAGAGACTATGGCGTGGACTACAGGTCGATCTTGGTTAATTTTCCTTACTACCGCATACCGGCCAGATTCTACGTCTACGAGTTGTCGGTCACGGTTAATGACCTCATCTGGCTCCGGGTGTCGCAATACAAGGATGTCGGGGCTAATCTCATATGAGTTTCCCAGTACGGACGCCAGGGTCGGGTCATCCTGGATAGCGCGCGCCAGGTCGGCCAGATGGGTGTAAGGTTCATACTTTGAGATTTGATATTCAGCTCGCGAACTACCAACGTTCTCGATAGTCCACTGGCCGGGGCGTAGCGACTGGAAGATAGGGAAGCTTTCTTCGAGGAATTCTTCAACGGCACCCTCGAACTGTTTACCGGCTCGTTGACCATCAAGCTTCTTCGCTATTGTCTCGGCACTGAGTACTTCGGCTACATGTCGCGCGATAGAAATACTGGTCCTCTGGCTGCTGTCAGCATTCGAAGCCACATTATCGAGCGACAGCGACAGTGTGTGACTATTGACAAGGTGATTGTGGAAGTGGTCCCTTGCTGCTGTAAGCGCCGCTGTCATGTCGGAAGGAAACCTAACTACTGGAGGCGTCGAAGAGCTTCTATAGACTGCGTAACGGGATAGCGGAAGTAACTGTGGACGACGTCGGGTCTGTGCATTGAGCCCTGCAGCGAATCGACTGATGTTGATCGCGGTAGAATAGGCGGCTCTTGTGTCGCGCCGCTGAGGCTGGGAAACCTTGACCGCTTAATTGGTCAGATGATGATCAGACTTCCTTTTTCAATCTAGCGTCGTGAATGTCAGGCGCAGCAGTTCCGGCAATTGGTTTACAAACTTGTTGCCCAACTGGTAGAGCTCGTAGACCTCAGCAAGGGTCTTCTCCAAAACGAAGCTCGCGTAGTTATTGTGCACCATTTGATTTCGAAGAGAGCCTATCTCCATAAAGGCGCTGATGTGGGCCGTCAAGTTAGCATCTTGAGCACAGTGCCGCTTCATGCCAGACTTGAACTCTTGCCCGAATAACGACCAAAACTTCCCAGCGTTCCTCGTGTCCCAGTCGAACAACGTGTGGTATTGACGTCGAATGGCTTTTTGATCGATTAGCTCGATGAGTTTAAAGTCCGAGGTGTGAGTCGCAACGTGATCTCTCAAGGCACGGGAGACTCTCTCCTCGAATTCGCTCGCTGCTGCGAGAAGGAGCACTTTGGGGAGCGTCGTTTGGAGAGTGGCGTGATGCGATGCCTGCTGCTGCCCCCCTAGATAATCAAGGACGCCCGTGTGATCGTCGTACATTCTGTCTACGGGGTTCATACTTCTCCGCCGATAAGCTTGGCGAGAAGTCGCTTTGTTCTGGCAAGACGGGCAGTGACGTTTGCGGTTTTGGTGGAACCCTCGTGTGTCGTCTTAGCCCACTCGTTATCGCTCCCAATTTCGGTGACCCACTCAGGGCGGAGAGTTGGTAGATTCTGCCCTTCGTCCTGGAGGTGAAGGGCGGTGACGTAGAGCGATTCGAAGAGAAGAGGACTAAAACGCCCCGAACCGGTTTGGTATGAGTCGCGAGTGCAGTTCCGATTGAGGGACATGAACCATGACCACTCATTTTCAGTCTGGCCGATTTTCGCTTCGGGGAAAGTTTTAGAATTCTTACAGAAGCGATTCACGAATCCCGTCATTGAGCCTGCGTAGCCCGCCGTACCTTCGCGCAAAGCCAGGCTCCGCAGGATTACTTCCATATCCTTCATTCGAGAATCAGGATGCGGCGAACCCAGGAGTTCTCGCCATTTCTCCTTCTGGTTGAGCTCAAAGAGACCCTCGAAGAACTTCGAATGGTATAGGCTTGCTCGGATCTCCTGTTGATTCAGGTTTACGCCGCCAGTATTGAGCCGGTTGAACATCTCGAACATCGCCGAATCATCGTCCGCCGGGCTGACTTGCTTGACGATGATATTGCGAATGGTTCGGAGGTCGAATTGACGCTTATATTCTTCTAGTGTCTTGTAGGTGAGTCCACTGAACTTGTTCTTCCTCTGGCCAGGGAGGGTTGGCAGGCTCAATTTGAAGGTCTCGAAGTACTCGTCGTCGGCGAGGATCTCCTCGGAGATCCCTCCTTCAGAGTTGAAGAACTTGCGGAGGATGCTGCGCTTATCCTTTCGCGGAAACCGTCCCTTGGTGAAGAAAAACACTGTCATAAGTCGCTGCTGACCATCGATCACCAAGAAGTCGTTGTTACCCTCCTCGTAGAGAAAGACCTGTGGCACAGGCAGCCCGAGGATCAGAGATTCAATCAGTTTCGATGCGCGCTTGCGGTCCCATACGTAATTACGTTGAAAAGGGGGAATCTTGATTGCCCCCTCTTCGATAAAGCTATTGATTGTGAGCGTGTTGAAGTCGTTGGGCGACGCCACGATCTCGTACTCATCAATCTGACCGTCCGTATCGTCCTCGCTCAACTCGCCGACGTCGACGCTTTTAAGGTCAGACTCTTGCTCGGACACACTTCGCTCCTTAGCTGGGGCTGTAGACCGGTACCTTAACTGCGTCGCGGGCTACCAGTCTTGGGTTCGGGAAGATCGCCGTCGGTGTGGGAGGCGGAGCGGGTTTGGCCGGTGGCCTGCCTGGGCTGGGGTCGTGCATGATCAGGGGGCCGTACGCTGCTTGGCAACTCGGGCAGGCTTTGGACAAGGAGGTCTGCCGGATCTCCTACGGCAAGGTCGCAGAGTTCCAAAAGCGTGGCGCGATCCACTTCCACGCCATCGTCCGCCTGGACGGCCCCGGCGGCTCCGACGACCCTCCGCCTTCCTGGGCTCGTGTCTCTCTGCTGGACGACGCCATCCGCGCCGCCGCCCCACACTCCTACACTAGCCTCGATCTTGCGTGAGGGTCCGTCGGCTGTGCTGACGAGGACTTCTTGTTTTGAAGGCAGTTGTGGGTGGCGGGGCAGGCTGGTGGTCCGGCTGTCGTGCCGGGTGGACGCGGGGTTCCACTGCTCCCAGGGTTCTTTTGCTCGTGCGGACAGGGACTTTGTGCTGGTCAGCCGGGGTTGGAGAGGAGTTCGAGCCGGTCGTGGGCGGTGAGGAGGACGTGGGTCCAGGGCCAGTGGTCGGCGAAGTGCAGGATGCGTTGCCGCCCGCTGTGGACGACGCGGGCGGCTGCGGAGAACAGCCGCAGCCTCAGTTTCTTGATCTCCCAGCGGCGGGTGTCGCCTTACAGGGCGAGCATGGGCATCCAGGCGATCAGGTCGAGCGCGAGCTGGATGATCTCGAGCCAGATCTGGTTCTGCGTGGTGGTGTGGAGGGGGAGGTTGCGCAGGCCGGTGTCGCGGGCGGTGCGGATGCGGTCCTCTGCTTTGGCGCGTCGGCGGTGGCGGAGTTCGAGGTCGGCGAGCTGACCGCCCTTGGTGTTGGTGGCGAAGCAGGTCAGGCGGTTTCCGTCGGCGTCCGTGAACCGCAACTGTGCACCGGGGTGGAGGCGTTTGGCGCGGATGATCAGCCGCATCCCGTCCGGCCGGGTTGTGAGGTCGAGCATGTCGGTGATCTCCGCGAGCCAGGCGCCTTCGCGGACCTGGCCGTCGGCGTTGTAGGCGCGCCCGCGCGGCCGGCACCACGCCCAGCGTGGCCCCGGCTCGGCCCTCTCGCATCCCGTACGCCGTTCCCCGCCGCCCGTGGCGGTGTGCTCCCGCCCCGCGGTGCGTGCGGGTGAGCTGCGGCAACTCCGGGCCCGGCACCTTCTCTCACCCGTCCGGCCGTCCTCGGCAGGACAGCGACGGCCCTCCTTGCGAGATTGATCGTGCGACCTAGGAGGGCCGATGGCTGAGGACACGCAGGCGGGGGTCACCCCGCGCAGACGCGGATACCGGGAGGGGCTCGGCGGCGAGATGCTCGCCGAGTTCCTGGGCACCTTCGTGCTGCTGCTACTGGGCTGCGGCTCCGTGGCCGTGGCGGTGGTGGGTCTCCCCGGTTCAGGACGTCAGGCGGCCGAGTTCGGACCGGCGAACTGGCTGATCATCAGCTGGGGCTGGGGCCTCGCCGTCACGTTCGGCGTGTACGTGGCGGGTGGCATCAGCGGTGCCCACATCAACCCGGCGGTGACGCTGGCGTTCGTGGCACGCCGGACGTTCCCGCTGAAGAAGGTGCCGGCGTACTGGGCCGCGCAGCTCCTGGGCGCCTTCTGCGGTGCCGGAGTGGTGTACGCGAGCTACCGCTGGGCCATCGACGCGATCAACGACAGTGCGGGGTTGACGCGTGAGGAATCGTTGCCCACCTATTCGATCTTCGCGACGTTCCCGGCGGAGTATTTCGGCGACAGTGTCTGGGGACCGCTGCTGGACCAGATCATCGGCACCGGCATCCTGCTGCTGCTCATCTGCGCGCTGATCGACGCCAGGAATTTGGCTCCCGCCGCGAACCTCGGGCCGTTCATCACCGGCCTGATCGTCACCGTGATCGGTCTGACGTTCGGCCCGAATGCCGGATACGCGATCAACCCGGCACGTGACTTCGGGCCGCGGCTGTTCACCTACTTCGAAGGCTGGGGGTCGATCGCCCTTCCGGGCAGTTTCGACTGGTTCAGCAACTACTGGTGGATCCCGATCGTCGGCCCGCTCATCGGCGGCGTCCTGGGCGCCATGGTCTACGACGTGTTCATCTCTCCCGTCGTCAAGGCGCGGGTCGCCGCGGCCGAGTTGCACGAGCCGGGCCGCACTCCGTAGGCCGCGCTGCACCGCCGGGCGGCGCAGGGAGTCGTGTCGTGGGGGGGGGGGGGGGGCCCCCCCGCCGGGGGGGGCCCCCCCCCCCGGCGCCCCCAAACCCCGGGGGGGGCGCGCCCCCCCTGGGGGGGGGCCCGCCCCCCCGCCAGGGGGACCAGACACCGCGGGGCCCGGGGGGGGGGGGGACCCGCGGGGCCACCGCTCAGACTCTGCAGGCGGTTGCGGGTCTTCTGCGGGCCGAGGCACGGGATGTCACTTGCGGAACGCCTCCTTGGCCCGGAGGGCGACGCGGCGAACGTCCGCCGTCGTCGACGACCTGCCGCGTCCGCCGGCGGCGGACGCGCCGTGGCCGCGGGTGCGGACGGTGCGCAGCGTGCTCTCCACGAGGCTCTTCGCCCGGTGTGCCTTGACCGAGAACGTACTCTGCGGCGTCATGGTCGCGCTCCTGTGGATCGTGAGCCGTTTCCTTGACGGTGGAGCGCATGCCCGGGTCACGGAACCATAAACATCAGGCATCGGTATGGGTGACGCGGAAGCGGATCCCGGCACGACGGAGCCGCTCGGTCAGCGCCGCCCCCATCGCGGTGGCTGTGGTGAGCTGCCCGGCGAGCGGCGGGAGTTCGTCGTGGGCGAGGCAGAGCGCGGACTCGGCGAGCATCTTCGAGGTCTCGTCGTATCCGGGGTCGCCCCCGGACACCTCCGTGGCGACGCGTCGGCCGCCGCCCTCGGCGAGGAAACGCACCGAGAAGCTGCTGCGGGCACGGCGTTCGGCGGAGGGGCCTTCGCCTGAACCGAGCCGGGACGTGAGGGCCCTGCGGGCTGCGGGGAGTTGGGCGAGCCCGACGAGGCCGGCCATTCCGGCGACGCCGCCGAGGGCGACGGGCAGGTGCCGGACGGCAGCGGCGTGGCGGTACCGGAAGTCGGGGCCGTAGCGGTCCAGTGCGGCGGCGGACCGGGCGACGATCTGCGGGTCGACGGTGGGGAGCGGCACGCCCCAGGCGCGGAGCAGCGGGACGCGTCGGATGCCGCCGGTGGGGGTGGAGATGCGGCGTCCGGCGGGTCGCGGTTCGGCGCTGCGGCGTTCGCGTGCGGCGTGGAGCATCTGGGGTCCGCGGGCGAAGGCTTCGAGGGCGGAGGCGAGGGTGCCTCCGGAGAAGCGGGCGTCGGCGGTGACGTAGCCGTCGATGTGGAGCGGTACGCCTTCGGGGAGGAGGCCGACGGTGTACTGGACGCCGAGGTCGTGGGGCACCGAGTCGAATCCGCAGGCGTGGACGATGCGGGCTCCGGTGCGCCGTGCGGTGGCGTCGTGGCGGAGGTAGGTGCGGTCGATGAACTCGGGTTCGCCGGTGAGGTCGACGTAGTCGGTTCCGGCTTCGGCACAGGCGGCGACGAGGCCTTCGCCGTGGCGGAGGTAGGGGCCGACGGTGGTGAGGACGACGCGGGCGGAGGCGGCGAGGCGGTGGAGGGAGGGCGGGTCGGCGACGTCGGCGTCGAGGAGGGTGAGGTCGTGCCAGGCGGGGCGTACGGCGGCCAGTTCGTTCCGCAGGCCGGCGAGTTTCTCCCGGTTGCGGCCGGCGAGGGCGACCCGGCTGCCGGCGGGGGCGTGGGCGGCGAGGTAATGGGCGGTGAGGCGGCCGGTGAAGCCGGTTGCTCCGAAGAGCACGAGGTCGTGGGGGCGCGGGGCGGGCTGCGGCACAGCTGCTCCTGGAGTGGGTGGCTGGGTGTCCTCGTGCAGCGTACGACGGGGCTACTGGCCGGTACTCGTGCCGGTGCGCTGCTGCGGAGTGTCGGCGGGCCGGGCTGTCACGCTCCTGAGGCGGTTTCCGCGGCCACCGTGCACAGGGCCTCCCGGTCGCGGGCCGCCGTCTTGGTGATGAGGCTGGCGACGTGCTTCTCCACGGTGCGCGGGGAGATGTAGAGGCGGGTGGCGATGGCCTTGTTGCTGAGGCGCTCAGCGAGCAGCAGGAACACCTCGTACTCGCGCACCGTGACGCCCTGGGCGCGCAGTTCGGCCGGGATGCGGTCGGTGCCGCTGCGGCGCTGGCGGACGGACACGCCGCTTCGGCGCAGCAGGGCCCGGCAGGCACCGGCCGCGGCGGGCAGGTCGGCGTGGTGGAAGTGCTCCTCCGCCTCGCGGAGCCAGGTGGCGGGATCTCCCCAGCCGTCGTCGAGGGCTGCTTCGGCGACGAGGCGGAGGCCCAGGTACCGGGCGAGAGGGAAGGGTTCGGCCAGTCGTCCGCTCTCGGTGACGGCGTCGACGGCTTCCCGGGCGCGGCCGTCGCGGCCGAGGAGGACGGCGCGGGCGAGGGTCAGGAAGTGGCGGTTCCACCGCATGCGGCCGGCCGAGGTGGCGGTCACTTCGTCGAGGCGCTGTGCGTCCACCGTGCCGGACACCGCGTCGAGCAGGAGGCGCAGGCCGTGGCGGCCGCCCAGGTGGAATCTGGTGGGGCTGTCCTTCTCCCGGTCGCGTACCCGGTCGAGTTCTGCCAGGGCGCGGGGCCGGTCCTCCTCCAGCAGCGCGCAGAAGACCCGGGCGAGTCCGATCTGGAGGGGTTCCTCCTGGGAGCCGGGGCCCTCCCAGCGGGCGAACTCGGCCTCTTCCCGTTCCATGGCGGCGCGGTCCCCGCGGTGGGCGGCGACGAGGGACCGCACCATGAGGACGTAGCGCGCCACGGGCGCCAGCCGCAGGCGGGAGGCGGTGTCCAGGCAGGTCTCGGCGTGTGCCGTGGCGGTGTCGAGTCGGCCCTGGAGTGCCTCGTGGAGCAGGGTGATGGCGTCGATGGTGAGGGTGATGACGACGGCTCCGACCCGTGCCGCCTCGGTGCGGGCCGTCTGCAGCAGTGTGGTCTCGCCGTCGGCGAGCCACTGGCTGCCGCCGAGATGCACCATGGCGTAGAGCCGTAACAGGGTCAGGCCGTGCCGTTCGGCGGTGCCGCGGGCCCGCTCGAAGCAGTCGGCGGCTTCTGCGAGGTCGCGTTCGCGGGCGATGACACCGAGGAGTTCCCAGGCCTGGCAGACGACGTGCGGTGACGCCGTGTCGGGTGAGGAGGCGGCCTCGACGGCGGTGCGTGCGAGTTTCTCGGCGTGCTGGATGCGGTCGGCGCCCGGGGAGTCCAGGGCCAGGTAGGCCGCCACGACGTCGACTGCCGCGGTGTGTTCGCTCTCCGGCTCCCCGGCGAGGAGTTGTCGTGCCGCCGCGACCTGGGCGTCGCCGTCGGCGCTGCGGCCGGCGAGGTGGGCGATCCGGGCGAGGCGGGTGTGGAGTTGGGCGAGCCGGGTGGCGGCGACGGACGTGCCGACGGTCTGGTGGAGGGTGTCGGCGAGGTGGAAGGCCCGGTCGAGTTCGCCGGCTTCGGCCAGGGCGGACAGCAGGACCTGCAGGGTGGCGGCGCGTGCTGCGGTGTCGTGGCCGTCGGCGAGGAGGGCGTCGGCGCGTTCCAGCAGGCCGATCGCGGACTGCACCGCTCCGCGCTCCATGGCTCTGCGGCCTGCTTCGGTGAAGAGTTCCGCCGCGGTGGTCGTCTCGCCGGCGTCGGAGCGGAGAGCTGCGACCAGGGCGCACCATTCGCCGGGGAGTTCGGGGTGGAGGGCCTGTGCGGCGTCGGCGGCGCGCCGGCTGAGCGCGGCGCGTTCGAAGTGGGTGAGCTGGGCGAGCAGCGCCTCTGCGGTGAGCGGGTGCCGGAAGGCGTACCAGTCGGGTGCGGGCTCGTCGGGCACGACGAGTTGGGCGGCGACTCCGGCGTGCAGGTGGTTGAGCAGGTTCCGGTCGTCGATCCCGGTGGCGCGTTGGAGCACGGAGAGCGGGAAGCGGCGGCCCAGAACGGCGGCGGCGGAGAGGAGTTCACGCCCCTGGGGGCCGAGCCGGTCGGTGCGGCGGGCGATGCCCTGCACCATGGCGCTGGGGACTTCGGTGCGCAGGGGGCCGATGACGCGCCAGCCGTCGGCGCCGTGGACCAGGGATCCGCCGGTGACGAGCCCGTGCAGCAGTTCCTGGACGAGGAAGGGGTTGCCGGCGCTGTCCTCCCAGAGGCGTTCGACGGCTGCCCGGGGGACGTCCGGGGGCGGCGTTCCCAGGCTGGAGGCGACCGCTTCCACCAGCTGTTCCTCGGTCAGCGGGGCGAGGGTGAGGAGTTCGCCGGAGCGGCGTTGTGACGCGGCGCGGGCGAGGTCGAGCGCGGGGCCGGGTTCGGAGCGGGCGGTCACCAGGACGGTGACGGGAAGGGCGAGCAGGTTGTCGATGAGGTACTCGAGGACGACGAGCGTCTCGGTGTCGGCGTCGTGCAGGTCCTCCAGGACCAGTAGGCAGCCGTTCTCGCGGCCGACGACGGCGAGCAGCCGCAGCACGGCCTCGGCCAGGACGACCAGGGATTCGTCGCCGTGCTCTCCCGTGCTCCAGTCGGGGACGAGTCGTCCCAGGACGGGCCGGTAGGGGCCGAGTCCGGTTTCGTCGACGGGCGGGCCGCTGCGGAACAGCGACATGAGTGCTTCCGTCAGTGGGCGGAAGGGGAGCATCGGCCCGATGGTGCTGCCGCGGCCCGTCATGACGCGCATGCCGGCCTCGACGGCACGTCCGGTGGCCTCCGCGGCCAGCCGGGATTTGCCGATGCCGCCTTCGCCGACGAGGAAGACCGATCCGCCACGGCGGTGGGCGGCCGCCTGCACCAGTGCCTCGAGCCGGGCGAGTTCGCTGTCGCGACCGACTATTCGGGGGACGTGGGGCTGCATGGGGAGAAGGTACCCGTCCTGTGAACGATGTGGTCGGGTCTCGGACGGACTCGATCGTTCCGGGAGGGTGTGAACGCCTGCGGCCCGGCCACCCCGGGCGGGGGTGGCCGGGCCGCGGGGGGGCGGTCCCGTCGCCGACCGGGCCGCTGGGCGCCGGTCGTCAGGAGGGCATGACGGGGACGCTGACGCTGGTGTGGACCTCGTTCAGCACAGACACCATGCCGGTGCCGAGGGTGAGTCCGGCGAGGGCCTGCACGCGGGCGGAGCGGCCGGGCCGTCCTCCGGGGCGGACGGCGCCGGCGGGGCCGGAGTCGAGCGTCGTCGTGTCGTTCTCGCGGGGGGAGACGGCCTGACGGGCGGTGGTCTGCTGCTGCATGGGTTTCTCCTTCTCTGGACGGGTCGGTGCCTAGCTGAGGGGGGTGCCGGCGGTGGCGTGTGCGGGGTGTGCTGCCGGGCGGGCCTCCGCCGGGAGGGGGGAGTCTGCGGGGTGGGGGCAGTCGTGGGTGGCGTGGAGGAGCAGGACGGACGGAACCTGTTGTTCGGCGCCGAACCGGAGCAGGCCGTAGCCGATGCCGGCCAGGCCGCTGAGCAGTCCCGGGGTGTGCATGCCCTCGGGGGTGCCGCAGCGCGGGCCTCCCTGGTCGAGGGAGCCGAGTACGGCGCCGAGGCGGTGCGTGAACAGCCGGTCGGCGTCGGCGTCCCCGCGTTTCCGCAGGGCGTGCAGCGCTTCCAGGACGCCGAGTTCGCCGTGGCACAGGCTCAGGTCCCTGCCGACCGGCTGCTCCGCGAGCCGTCTCAGCCAGTGGGCGGTGCCCGGGGCGGGGGCCGTGCTGTGCACCGGGGCTTCGAGGGCGGAGAGGTGGAGCCCCGCCGTTCCCGAGCACCAGCTGTGGTCGTCCCGGGTGCCGCTTCCCGCGGCATGGGCGCGCCGGGTCGTGTCCCGTGCCGCGGTGGCGTACTGCTCGCGGCCGGGGCCCTGTGCGGCGTAGCGGCCGAGGGCCCAGCCGGCGCCGGCGAGGCCGTCGGCGAAGCCGTGGGCGGAGGTGCGGCACCCGGTGTCGGCCGCCGTGGCTCCGTCGGTGGGCGGTGCGGCGAGGGCGGCCAGCAGCCGGGGCGCCAGGTCGTCGGCGAGAGCGGACGCCTGGGGGAGTCCGGTCTCGCGGTGCACGGCGAGGGCCGCGGCGAGCGCGCCGGCCGTGCCGCCGCACACGCCGGTCTCGCGCGGGTCGCCGCCGTCGAGGTCGTTCCCGGCGGCGGCCAGGGCGGTGAGGGCGTCGGTGAGGCCGGTCCGGGCGGTGTCGCCGAGGAGGGTGCCCAGCCGCGCGAGGCTGTAGCACAGGCCTCCGAGGCCGTGGAACCCGCCGACGCCGACCGCCTGCGCGAGGCGCGGGTCGCGGGCCAGGGCCCGGGCGAGCAGCGGCAGTCCGCGCAGCGCGTCGGTGGCGAGTTCGGTGTACCGGCGGACTCCGGTGAGTTCGCCGAGCTGGGCGAGGAAGAGGGCGGTGCCGGTGTATCCCTCGGCCAGGCCGGCCCCCATGGGCAGAACGCTCCAGTGGACGCCGTCGACGAGTTCCATGCCGAGCCAGTTGGCGCGGTCCCCCCGGTGCACGACGCGGCCGACGATCTCGTCGGCGATGCCGCAGGCGGCAGCCAGCAGTCTTCCTTCGTCGGCGGCCGCTGCGGGCGGTGCGGGTGGTGCGGGGGCCGGGCTGCGGTGCTCCACCGGGCGTCCCCTGTGGACCGCGAGCGATGCCGAGATCAGCCATTCCTGCTGGTGCCTGCCCACCTCGGACATGGCGCGGATCTTGTCCTCGGCGGAGCGCATGCCCGAACGTGCCAGCGCGTCGGTGAGTTGCCGACCGTCGCAGGTCCATACGTGCCGCTGGTCGGGGCGGTGGCGGAAGAGCGGCACGTCGCCCTGCCAGAGGTCGGCGATCTCGGCCTCGACCAGGCGGGTGCGCAGCGGGTCCGCCTCGGACTCCTGGTGGAGGGCGGCCAGTACGGCGTCCCGGTGGAGGGCGTCCTGCAGCAGTTCGGGGTGGGTGGACTCCTCCAGCAGCGTGCCGTACAGCCGGGTGGGGCGGGCGATCAGCCGCACCTGGGCCTCTCCGCAGGCCCGCAACGGGCCGTCCGGGGCCAGTAGTTCGTCGCGGTGTTCGGTGATCGCGTCGTAGCCGGCGCGGAAACCCGAGAGCAGCGCCGCCTCGTAGGCGCCGGGGTCGGCGTCGGCTCCGCCGCAGCGGGGGCGGTTGTCGGCGCCGGAGTACGGCTGGGAGCGACGCACCAGGTGCATGGTGTCCGTGCAGGTGCCGTCCCACGTCACGCTGTCGGTGGGGTAGGCGCCGCCGCCGGAGCCGCCGAGGGCGGAGACGTCGAGCGCTCCGCTCTCGCCGAACATCGGGTGCGGCAGCACGCAGGTGCGGTGCACGGAGGCCGCGAAGGTGGCGGCCGCCGGGTCGGCGCCGGCCGTGGTCGCCGGAGGGACGGAGGGGTGCAGGAGGGTCTCGACGTCGACGAGTACGGGCTGGTCGCCGCAGGCGATGAGGTTCTCGCAGTGCATGTCGACGCCTTCGACGGCGTGCAGCAGTGCGAGGAGCGCTCCCTGCCGCCGGTAGAAGCGGTCGACGTCGGCCGGTTCGGCGCAGGGGAGGTGTTCCACGTGTTCGGCCCACCCGTAGCCCGGCCGGGAGAGGGTGGACAGCGTCCGCAGTTCCAGCCCGGGCACGGCGCGGTTGAGCCAGTCCACCATGCGTGCCAGTGGCTGGTGCTGGGCGGTCGAGCGGGGCTTGTACACAAGCCTGCGGCCGTCCCGGAAGTGCAGTTTCGCAACGGAGCGTCCACCGTCGTGGGTGTCGCCGTGGCCGAAGTCGATGTCCACGAGGGTTCCGGGGTCGCTGCCGCGGAAGAGCATGGTGACGAGGTCCTTGCGGTCGCTGTGGTAGCGCTCCAGCACCTCCGTTGCCGCGCCCGCGGTCTGGAGGCAGAGTTGGCCGAGCAGCCGCGCCAGCACCGGGTGGTCGGTGAAGAGGCGGGTCAGTCCGGCCCGGGTGCCGGTCCGCCGGCAGAAGTCCGCGAAGCGGGCCCGCGGATCGGCGCCGTGCAGGGTTCCCGCCTCCCGTTGCCGGTGCAGTTCCGTCACGAGGGTGCGGGCCGCGGGGTCGGCGAGTCGGCGCCCCAGCCGTTCGGTGACGTGCCCGTGGAGGCGGGCGGCGTCGAGGTGGGCGGGCGCCTCCCCGCCGGATGAGGGTGCCGCGGTCGGGAGGTGGTGGCCGGCGGCGTCCACCAGAGGCGCGAACACCTCCGCGAAGGCGGCCCGCCAATCGGTGTGGGTTGCGGGAACCGGTGGGTGCTGCGGGGCGCGGGAGACGGCCTCTGCCACGAAGCGGGCCCACGGGGGCGTGGTGCTGCGCCGGGCCAGCCGGGCCGGGGGCTCGACCGCCACGGCGGCGAGCACGTCGTCCTCGAGAGCGAGGTCCTCCAGGCGCAGGGCGAGGGCACCGTCCGGGTCGAGCGTCCGGAGGCGGCGGCGCCAGGCGTCACGGTCCGGGGCCGCCGCGGCCGGTGCCGCGGTGGCGGCGCCGGCCGCCAGCCGCTCGCGCAACGTCAGGCCGCGCGCCCACCAGTGGGGGGCGAAGCCGTCGTCCGCGGCGCTGTGGAGAGGTCCCGAGTTCGTCACGTCCCCCACGCTGGCAGGCGCCGGGATCCCGCACATGGGTAACGGGCCCCCATATTCCGGCGGCGGCTTCTCCGGTGGGTGCGCGTGGCGCCCCGGGGCGGTCGTGGTGGGGTCGCCGGAGGGGGGCGGTGCGCACTGCCCCGAGGTGCTGCGGCATGCGCGGCGGCTGCCGCGGAATGTGGGGGTCCGCTCCCCATGCGGCCCGGCCCGGCTCTTCCGAAGATGAATTCCGCCCGGTAGGACGCGTGTTCCCCGCACCGTCCCGTCGACGCCCGGGCCCGGCGCATGCGCCGGTCGCCGCACGCGTGGAGAGGGATTCATGGAGACCGCCATCGCACAGGGACGTGACACGTTCGGCACGGTGCTGCGCACGCATCGTCGGCGGGCAGGTATGACGCAACAACAGGTGGCCGATCTGGCGACGTTGAGTGTGCGCGCCGTCCGCGATCTGGAGAGCGGCCGGGCCAGACGTCCCAGACGGGCGACGGTGCAGCTGCTGAGCGACGTACTGCGGCTCAGCGGGGGAACCCGGACGGCGTTCGAGGCGGCCGCGGATCCGCTGCCGGCAGCGGAGGACGGCGTCGACTGGTTGCTGCCCGTTCCCCGGACCCCGCTGATCGGCCGCGACGGGGAACACCGGGTGCTGAGCGAGCTGCTGACGGTCGAGCGTCAGCGTCAGGTGCGCGTCGCGGGCATCACCGGCATCGGCAAGACCCGGCTGACGCTCGAGGTCGCGCACACGTTGCGCCACCGGGAGGGCTGGCCGGTGCTGTGGTGCGACACGAGCCGCTCGTTCGTCGACACCTCGCTGGTGGACGCGGCGGAGTGCGCACTGTCCGAACTCGTGGGCGAGGACGCGCTGCTGGTGCTGGACGGCGCGCACGGACCCGCCGTGGACGAAGCCGCCGCCCGCCTGCTGGGCCGCTTCCCCCGCCTCAGCATCGTCACCACCGAGGCCGCGCCGAGCCGGGAGGACGACGCCCAGGTGATGCCGGTCGGTCCGCTCGCCGTACCCTCCGGCGAGCGCGCCGACGGGGCGATGGACTGCCCCTCGGTCCGTCTCTTCCACTCCCACCTGCGACGTTTCCGTCCGCACCAGGCGCTCGGCGGCCCCGCGTCCGCGGCGGTCGTCTCGCTCTGCCGGCTGCTGGACGGCATACCCGGCCAGCTCGTCGACGCCGCGGCCTGGTGCCTGCTGCACTCCCCCGAGGAGCTGCTGCGCGCCATGGCCGAGGACACCCAACGCTTCGCCCTCCCACCGACGGCTCCGGCGGGCGGCCCCGATCCGCTGGAAGGGCTGCTCGGCGCGGTGGGACCCCGCGAGCGGGACCTGCTCACCCATCTGGCGCGCCTCCCCGGAGCGTGGACCGTCGACGAGGCCGTGATGCTGTCCGGCGGATCCACCCGAGGCACCGTCGGGCTGCTCCACGCACTGCTGATGCGGGGACTGGTGCGGACCGCGGACGAAGAGGGCGCGGCGCGGTTCCGCGTCCTGAACATGCTGCGTCCGATGCTCGCCGCGGAGCGCTCCGGCGGCGACCGCGCGGCAGCCGCGGAGGCATTCTGCCGGTGACCTGCCGGTCGGACTTCCGATCGCGCCGCCGCCCGGTTCCTACGGTGAATTCACCCACGGAGCACGGCGGTTCCGCAGCGGCACGACCTGATCGTCCGTGGCGTCCGCGGCATGCGCGGAACCGCGTCCGAGCACCGAGACACCGACGCAGGGAATGAGGCCCGCCATGGAAGTCGCCACCAGAGAACCCTCCGGAACCCTGGACGTGGGTCTGGACGTGGTGGTGTCCGGCGTCGCGTCCGACGCCCACACGTGGAACCTCGTCTTCCTCCAGCTGGTGCTCGAGGAGCTCGGGCACCGGGTGACCAACCTGGGGGCGTGCGTGCCGGACGAGACGCTGCTCGCCGAGTGCCGGCGGTTGCGCCCGGCCCTGCTGGTGCTCAGCAGTGTCAACGGGCACGGCACCACCGACGGATGCCGCGTCGCCCGGCTGCTGCGGGACGACCCGGCCTGCGCCGGCCTGCCCATGGTCATCGGCGGCAAGCTCGGTATCGGCGGCGCCGACGGGAGCAGCGCGGCCCCGCTGCTCGACGCCGGGTTCGACGCGGTGTTCGAGGACGGAGTGGGACTGTCCTCGTTCCGGTCCTTCGTACGATCCGTGGAGTCCGGACGTGCGGCGGTACCGGCGGGCGTGGCCCGGTGAGCGCCCGGCCGTCCTCCGACGGGACGCCGCAGCCGGCCGTACATCCCGCCGCCGGCCCGTCCGCAGCCCTTCCCACCGCGACGGACGGCTCGTTCGGCGGGTTCGTGGCGGCCGCACGACGAGCCGGCCGGCTCGTCGTCCAGCCCCGCATGGGCATGGGTTCCCCGACCGCGATGCGGGCCGGGCTGCGTGCCACCCGCGACGCGCGGGCCCTGACCGTGGGCACCGTCACGCTGGACAGCTACACCCGCGTCGGGGACCTCGCCGCCGCCCGCGGGGCACTGGCCGACGGCGCGGGACTCAACGGCTACCCGCTGGTGACGCACGCCCCCGCGGTGACGCGCGGCGTGCTGGAGGGGCTCGAGGGGCCGATGTTCCCCGTCCAGGTGCGGCACGGGTCGGCCTGCCCGCAGGACATCGTGCGGTCCCTCGTCGGCGCGGGGCTCCACGCGACCGAAGGCGGCCCCGTCTCCTACTGCCTCCCCTACAGCCGTACACCGCTGCGCGAGGCAGTCGGCAACTGGCTGCAGGCCTGCGATCTGCTGCTGGAGGCCCGCGACCGGGGGACGGAGCCCCACGTGGAGACCTTCGGCGGCTGCATGATGGGCCAACTCTGTCCGCCCGGACTGCTGGTGGCCCTCAGCGTCCTCGAAGGACTGTTCTTCGCGCAGCGCGGCCTGCGCAGCGTCTCGCTCAGCTACGCGCAGCAGACCCATCCGGAGCAGGACGAGGAGGCGCTGCACGCGCTGGACCGGCTCGCCGCCGAGCTCCTGCCGGACATCGACCGGCACATCGTCGTCTACACCTACATGGGCGTCTTCCCCCGCACTCCCCGGGGCGCGCGCCGCCTGCTGGAGGACTCCGCGCGACTCGCCGTGCGGACCGGCGCGGCGCGGCTCATCGTGAAGACGACGGCGGAGGCCCACCGCATCCCTACGGTGGAGGAGAACGTCGCGGCGCTGGAGATCGCCGCACGTGCGGCGGACGAGGAGCGCACACAGCCTCGGCCGCCCGCCACGGCGCTCGGGACCGGAGTCCACGAGGAGGCGGCGGCACTCGTCGGCGCTGTCCTCGACCTCTCCCCCGACCTGGCCGTCGCCCTCCCCCGCGCGTTCGAGCGCGGCTATCTCGACGTGCCCTACTGCCTGCATCCCGACAACTCCCAGCGCACCCGCAGCTACATCGACCCCGACGGGCGGCTCCGCTGGGCGGACATCGGCGTCATGCCCCTGCGCGGACTGGTGGAGGTCGCGGATTCGCCCCGCATGACCTCGTCCGGGCTGCTGGGCGCACTGGCGCACGTCGAAGGGCGGTACGACCGCCCGCGCATCTCCCCGAAAGCCACCGCGCCGGCGCTGCTCCGGCACGGCACCCCACCCCACGAAGGACGGTGAACGTCTTGCTCCGCTCTCCCGAGATCCTGACCGACCCCGGTACCGCGGCCTCCGCGCTGCTCCACGGAACGGCCCAGGCAGCGCCGGCGGAGGCACCGCGGCTCCCGCAGGAGCCGCCGGTCCACCTCACCGATCCGGTCACCCGCACCGTGATCCGGATCCAGGGCACCATGCTGGCCACCGCCAGGGCCCATCTGCTCGGCGCCGGTTACACGGAGCTGCTTCCTCCCGTCATCGGCCCGGTCACCGACCCGGGCGTGCGCGGCTCCAAGCAGGTCGACGTCGACTACTACGGCCACCGCTACAAGTTGATGAGCAGCGCCATCCTGTACAAGCAGGCCTCGCTGCTCGCCTTCGACAAAATCTTCTGCATCGCGCCCTGCGTGCGGCTGGAGCCGCTGGAGACCAGCAACACCAGTCGCCACCTCGCCGAGTTCCACCAGATCGACGTGGAACTCGCGGGCGCCGGCCGGGAGGACGCCATGCGGGTGGGCGAAGACCTGGTGCGCGCCGTGGTGCGCGGCGTGGTGGAGGCGCACTCCGGGGATCTGGAACGCCTCGGCCGCGACGTGTCGGCCCTTCTCCCGCTGCTCGACGGGATGTTCGGCTCGATGACCCATGCGGAGGCGGTGTCGGAATTGCGGGCGCTGGGCCACGACCAGTCCGCCGACGCGGAGATCGACTGGGAGGGCGAGGCCCTGCTGTCCCGGCAGAACGAGCAGCCGTTCTTCGTCACCGACTACCCGAAGGGCTCCCGCGGCTTCTACGACCGGGAGAGCCGCACCGTGCCGGGCGCGCTGCGCAACTTCGACATTCTCGCGCCCGAGGGCTACGGCGAACTGTGCAGCGGCAGCGAACGGGAGCACGAATACAGCCGCATCGTGACGCGCATGCGCGAGACGGGCGAGAACCCGGCGAAGTACGAGTGGTACCTGCGCATGGCGCGCGAGGGCATCCCCGCGAGCGCCGGCTTCGGCATCGGGCTGGAGCGCTTCACCCGCTACCTCGCGGGGCTGGACTCCGTGTGGCAGGCGAGCGCGTTCCCCAAGGTTCCCGGCGAGGTGACACCGTGAACGGCTCCTTCCCCGCCCCGGCATCCGCGGGCCCCGTCGCGGACGGCTTTCCCGCGGAGGCCGTCCGCGACCGCGCCCGCCGCGGCACGGCAGCCGTGTTCCCCGGCGTCGATTCCTACGGCTCGACACTCTTCGGTGCGGACCCCGGGCCCTCCCCGGCGCACAGCGACGCGCTCGACGCATTCCGCCTGGTGCCACCGGTGTTCATGCCGCAGCGCCTGGAGAAGCTCATCGACCTGGCGCGGGAACCCCTCCACCACGACGTCGACCTGGCCACCTCGATCGGCGGGTTCGCCTCGACGGCCCCGCTGTACCTCTCCGCTTTCGGCTCGACGCGTATCGCGGGCGGCGATCTGGGACTGGCGGCGAGCCGCCAGGCGGGCCGGCTGGGCATCCCGATGGTCATCGGCGAGAACATCGTGCCGGTGGACGGCTACGGCCGCGACGGGGCGGAGGACGCCTCGCCGGAGCGGGCGCTCCTCGCCCGGCTGCGCGGCTATCTGGGCGAAGTGGCCGACGGGGCGGGCGGTGTGGTGGTGCAGCAGAGCACCGAGGACGCCGACGCCGAGGTCTGGAACCTGGTCCACAGCGATCCGGCGGCCGGGCCGCTGCTGGACAGCGGCCGCCTGGCCTTCGAACTGAAGGTGGGCCAGGGCGCCAAGCCGGGCCTCGGAGGCATGACGGTGCTGCCGCGGGCGCAGGCGGAGCGGGTGTCCGAGCAGTACGCCGTGGACACCTCGCTGGACGCCGGCGGCGAGCGGATGCTGCGCTGCAGCAGCCCCGGGACGTTCACGGAGGAGATCCTGCGCCAGCAGATCCGCCTGATGCGGAACAACTTCCCGCGGGTGAAGGTGTGGGTGAAGCTGCCACCGGGGCGGGACGTCGGCGAAGCGGCGCGGGTGGCGTGGGAGGGCGGCGCGGACGCCGTCACGGTCGACGGCGCCGAGGGCGGCAGCGGCTGGGCCCCCACCGCGTTCCTCCACCACGTCGGGCTGCCCCTCGGGGAGTGTCTGCAGCGCGTCGGCCCGCAGCCGCAGCACGACCTGCTGGCCTCCGGACGCATGTGGGAAGGGGCGCGGGCGGTCAAGGCCCTCGCGCTCGGTGCCCGTGCGGCCGGGCTGGGCAGGGCCGCGCTGCTCGCTGTCGCCGAGGACCCCGAGCACGGCCTGGTGCGCCTCGTGGAGGCGCTGGCGCTCGAACTGCGCCTGCTCATCAGCTCCGTGGGCAAGTACCGGGCCTGTGACCTGTCTCCGGACGACCTGTGGCGCCCCGGTCACGGCCGGGCCGCGCAGGAAGCCGCACCGCTCACGGGGCGGGCCACGTGACGCGCGCCGCGACGGAACACGGGAAGGCCCCCGCCGCGGAGGGCGGGGGCCGCCTGTTCGGGGCCCGCTACCTGAGTTTCGTCTCCGCGATGGGGCTCTCGTCCCTGGGGGACGCGGCCTGGTACGTGACGCTCGCCTGGACCCTTACCCGCACCACCAGCCCCGGGACCGCCGGGGCGGTGCTCGCGCTGGCCGCCCTGCCGCGCCTGATCACGCTGCTGGGCGGCGGAGCGGTCGCCGACTCCGCCGGTCCGCGCCGCGTGATGGTCCTCACGGACCTGGCGCGGGCCGCGGTGATGATGGTGGCCGCGGTAGTCGTCGCCGTCACGGGGCCCGACCTGGTCGTACTCGTGGCCGCGGCGGGGATGCTCGCGCTGTGCAGCGCGTTCTTCGTCCCGGCCTCCGGTGCGTTCCGGGCGCGGCTGCTGCCGCAGGAGCATCTGGTGCGGGGCAACGCCCTCTACCTCAGCGGCTTGCGGGGCGGCCAGGCCCTGGGCGGGCCGGTGGGCGGCGGGCTGATGCTGCTGGGCGGCGTCCCGCTGGTCGCGCTCGTGAACGCCGCGACGTTCGGCCTGGCCGCGTTCGCGGTGCGGAAGGCGCGCGGGCTGGGCGGCAGCCGCGAGGAGGCCGAGGCCGCCCGGCGGGACGCCGAGAAGTCCGAGGAGCCCGAGGAGTCGGGCACGTCCCGGACGGCAGGGGAACGGGCGGGCTCCGCACGGCCGTTCCTGCAGCAGATCGCCGAGGGTCTGCGGACCGTGGCGAGCCGGCCGCACCTCCGTTCGCTGCTCCTGGTCGTGGGCCTCATCGAACTCGGCGCCTCCGGACCGGTCAACGTCGGTGTCGTCCTGGTGGCGGAGGCGGCCGGATCCGCGGTCGACGGCGCCGGGCTGCTGCTCACGTTCTTCACGATCGGCGCAGCGGCCGGGTTCCTGCTGACACTCGTCTGGCCCGCACGGCGCCACGCGGGGCGGGTGGTGCTGCTGGGAAGCCTGACCCAGGCCGGCTGCCTCGCGGGGCTCGCCGCGACCTCGTCCCTGTACTGGGCGCTTCTCCCCTACTGCCTCATGGGCCTGGTGTCCGGGGTCGGAGGGATCGTCCTGGTGTCGCTGGTGCAGCGGTGGTCCCCCGAGGCCACGCGGGGACGGGTGATGTCGGTGCAGGCCCTGCTGATCTTCGGCGCCACACCGCTGGGCAATCTGCTGATCGGTGCTCTGGTCCAGGGCTTCGGGATACCGGTGGCTCTGCTCACGCACGCGGCGCTCGCCGCCTGCGCGGCCCTGACGGTCCTCACCGTGCGGACACTGCGGGAGGCACGCCTTGACTGAGCACCGCACCTCCGCACCGGAACGGGAGCGCGCCCCGGATCCCGCCCGGAGCGCGGGCACGGCGCCGCCCGAGACCCGTTCGGTCGCGGAACTGTCCGCCCTGCTGCGCACGGGGCAGCTGCGCAGCACCGAACTCGTCGCCCGGTGCCGAGCCCGGATCGCTGCCGTCGACCACCGCCTGAACGCCGTGCTGGCCCTCGACGACACCGCCGAGGAACAGGCCCGCCGATCGGACGCCCGCCACGCGGCGGGCCGGCCGCTCGGGCCGCTCGACGGCATCCCCGTGCTGCTGAAGGACACCATCGGCACCGCCGGGCTGGCCACCACCGCAGGATCGCGGCTGCTGGGGCACGTGCCCCCGCCGCAGGACGCCGAGCTGGTGGCACGGCTGCGGCGAGCGGGAGCCGTGGTCCTCGGGAAGACCAACCTGTCGGAGTGGGCCAACTTCCGCTCGACCAGCGGGAGTGAGGGATGGTCGGCCGTGGGCGGGCAGACCCGGAACCCGCACGCGCCGGACCGCAGCCCGTGGGGGTCGTCGGCGGGCTCCGCCGCCGCCATCGCTGCGGGGATGGCGCCACTCGCCTTCGGCACCGAGACCGACGGGTCGCTGGTGTGCCCGGCGGGTGCGTGCGGCGTCGCCGCGATCAAACCGGAACCGGGCGCGCTGCCGCTGGACGGGATCGTGCCGGTATCGACCGTGCAGGACGCGGTGGGGCCGATGGCGGCCCGGCTCGCCGACGCCGTCACCGGCCTCGCCGCGCTGGGCGGTCTCGGCCCGGCCGCGGCGGCCGCGCCGCGCCCCGCCCCGCTCCGCGGTCTCCGACTGGGGCGCTGGCGGGTGCGGCGCATGGCCGCGGAGGCCGAGGCCGTGCTCGACCGTGCCGAGGAACGGCTCGTCGCGGAGGGGGCCGCCGTGGTCCCGGTGCCGGTGGACATGCCGGTGGAAATGCTCGTGGAGGGACTTCGCGCGCTGTACGCCGAGTTCAGGCCCAGCATCGAGGCGTACCTCGCCACCCGCCCCGGCGCGCCCCGGACACTGGAGGACCTGATCGCCGGCAACCGGGCCGACCCGGCCGAGACCGCCCTGTTCGGCCAGGACCTGTTCGAGCAGACGGCACGGGTCACCGACGAGGAGCGGGAGGCCGCGCCGGAACAGCGGCGCAGGGCCCGCGGGCTGGCGCGCCACCTGCTCGACGAGGCACTGCGGGAGCACGGCGTGGACGCCCTGTTCGCGGCGACCAACGGGCCCGCCTGGCCGATCGATCACAGCGCCGGCGACCCGCGGGTGAAGACGAGTTGCACCCCGGCGGCCCTTGCCGGGTACCCGAACGTCTCGGTTCCCGTGGGGTTCTCCGGCGGGCTGCCGATCGGCATGTCCGTCTTCGGGCCGGCGACCACCGCGCGCCTGCTGCCGGTGGCGCTCGCGGTCGAGTCGTGCTGCGGCGACCGGCGATGGCCCGTGCAGGGGCCGACGGGTCAGGAATGACGTCCGAGGGGCAGCCGAGGGCCGGCCGAACTGCCGGTCGGCTGCCGCTCGGGCTGCCCTTTCCGACGCTTTCCGCTTCGTAGGCTCTTTTCCGTCCGCTTTCCTTCGCAGACCGGGAGTCCTTCGATGACGAATCCCTTCGAGAACGACGACGCGCAGTACCTCGTCCTCACCAACGACGAGAACCAGCATTCGCTCTGGCCGGCCGAGATCGAGGTTCCCGCGGGCTGGCAGACCAGGCTCGGACCGGACACCCGGACCGCGTGTCTGGAATACATCGACGAGAACTGGCGCGACATGCGCCCGGCGTCACTGATCGCCGCCCACGCGGAACACGACTGACCTCTTTCCGCTTCCGGCAGAAACGGCGCTCCCACCCTTCCCTTTCCTCAGTCGCTCATGTCATGGAGATGGTGACCGTGTCCCAGTCATCGGTCGAGAACGTTCCGCAGGTGATTCCGTCCGGCACCACCGGACCGTGTGTGCACGAGGTGTTCGCCGCAGCCGCCGCG
>NZ_JBJZOM010000029.1:0-27012 GCF_047200695.1 Streptomyces callyspongiae | reverse complement strand
AGAACGCCCGGACGCGACCGAGTGCCGCGGCCCGGAAGACCGATCGGTCCCCGGGCCGCGGCACTCGGCTATTTGAGACCGGTCAGGGCGATGCCGCGGACGAAAGAGCGCTGCGCGAGGACCAGGATCAACGCCGTCGGCACGAACATGATCACCGAGCCCGCGGCGGTGAGGTGCCACAGCGTGAAGTGCTCCTGGTTGAAGAGCGTGAGCCCGACGGGGATGGTGCGCATGTCCTCGGTCGACGTCGCCACCAGCGGCCACAGGAACTCGTTCCACTGGAACACGAAGGTGAACAGTCCCAGCACCGCGAGCGCGGGCTTCACCTGCGGCAGCACGATGCGCCGGTAGACCGCGAACTCGGAGGCGCCGTCCACCCGTGCCGCGTCGAGCAGGTCGTCCGGGAGGGGCTGGATGAACTGGCGCATGAGGAAGATCCCGAAGCCGTCCATGACGAACGGCAGGATGAGTGCCTGATAGCTGTTCAGCCAGCCGAGGTTCGACATCATCACGTACAGCGGGATCATCCGCACGAACAGCGGGATCATCAACGTGGCCAGGATCGCGAAGAACAGCGTGTTCTTCAGCGGAAAGTCGAACTTCGCGAACACGTACCCGACCAGCGGGTCGAAGAGGAGATGGGCGAGCGTGATGCCGCCTGCGACGATCACGCTGTTGACGACGAAGTCCGCGAACGGGGCCTCCCGGAACAGCGTGACGTAGTTGCCCCACTGGGGTGACTCGGGCACGATCACCGCACGGCCGGACAGCGTCTCGCTCTCCGTCTGCAGAGACAAGGTGATCATGTAGAGCAGCGGGACCACGGTGGCGGCGCTCGCGGTGAGCAGCGTGACGTACACGGCGAGGCGGCCAGCGCGTGAACCGGTCCCCGCCCCGCGCCCGCCGCGCCCGTGGGAGGTCGTGACAGCTCCTGCCGTGCCCGATGCCATCAGTGCTGCACCTCCCTGCGACGGCCGGCCCGCAGCTGGACGGCCGTGAAGCCGACGATGACGAGCAGGAGCAGCACGGACTGGGCGGAGGCGTATCCGAAGTCCCGGCTGCGGAAGGCCACCTGGAAGACGTGGAACACGTACAGGTCGGTGGCGGCGGCCGGTCCGCCGCCGGTGATGATGTACGCCTGCCCGAAGGCCTGCAGGCCGGAGATGACGGCCATGACCGAGACGAACAGCGTGGTGGGCGCCAGCAGCGGCAGCGTGATCCGCCGGAACTGCTGGAACCGTCCGGCGCCGTCGATGGTGGCCGCCTCGTAGTAGACCTCCGGGATGCCCTGGAGTCCGGCGAGGAAGAGGATCATGGTGTATCCGGCGATCTGCCAGAGCGTGACGAGGACGACGGTGAGCAGCGGGTCGGTGTTGAGCCAGGCCTGCGCGGGGAGGTCGAGTTCCCGCAACATGCGGTTGAGGATGCCCAGTTGCGGGTCGAGGATGTTGCGCCACAGCAGGCCGACAACGGCCACGGACGTCAGGTAGGGAACCAGCAGCGCCAGCCGGATCAGGGTCCGCCCCCGCAGCGGGCGGTCGACCAGCAGCGCCAACCCGAGACCCAGCACGATGGCACCCGCCGTCGTTCCCGCCGCGAAGACGAGCGTGACGACGAAGGAATGGTGGACGGCCGGATCCCGGAGGGCGTCCGTGTAGTTGCCGAGTCCGCTGAACGTGTCGGCCCGGGGCCCCGCGTGCATGCTCGTGGTCACGATGTCGACGATCGGCATGTAGAAGAAGACGCCGAAGAACAGCAGCGCCGGCGTGAGGAAGAAGTACGCCGTACGGACGCGGCGCGCCCGCAACGTGGCGGGGCGCTGCCGGCGTGCCGCTCGCGTCCCCGCGGCGTTGCCCTCGAGCGTCACGCGCCTGCCGCCCGGTCCGCGACGAGGGGGCGGCCGGCGGTCAGGTAGCGGTCCATGGCCTCGTCCACCGGCGTCCGCTGCATCACCACTCCTTGGTAGAGGCGCTCCCACAGGTCCTCGGTGATGTCCCCGTAGTGGCCGGTCAGGTAGACGCCCGCGTGGGGGTCCTGTGCGTGGGCGAGCCCCTGGGCGAACTCGCGGACGAGACGGTCGTCGCGTACGGCGGGGTCCGCCGCCCAGGACTTGCGCGGCATGAGCATGCCGGTCTGCCGGGTGACGGCCAGTTCGGTCTCCAGGGTGGTCAGCCGCCTGATGAGGTCCCAGGACAGGTCGGGGCGCCCGGCACCGGCGGGGACGAACAGGCTGGTTCCGGCGAGCGTGGTCGCCTGCGTCCTCCTGCGCGGGACCTGCGCGACACCGAGGTCCAGGTCGGGGCTGGACCGGGCGATGGGTTCCAGGTCCCACGGGCCGGAGAGGATCATGGCGGCCCGCCCGGCGGACAGGAGTTTCTGCGGCCCGGAGTAGTCGGTGCCGGGCGTCGGGATCGGCGACACCTTGTGCTTGTGCACCAGGTCCGCCTGGAACCGGAGCGCCTCCGCGGCCGCCTCCCGGGGGGTGAGGAGCTTCTTCGTCCGCGGATCGTACTCGCGCACCGCGTTCTGCAGCATCCACGGCCAGGCGTAGGACTTGTCCTGGTTGAGCGCGATGCCGTGCACACCCCCGCCGGTGAGTTCGGCGCACACCTCCACCAGCTCGTCCCAGGTGGTGGGGGGCCGCACACCCGCCGCGTCGAACATCGTCCGGTTGTAGAGGAGGAGACTGCACGTCTGGTGCAGCTGGACCCCGTACACCT
The DNA here is from genome assembly GCF_047200695.1 of Streptomyces callyspongiae. Taxonomy (NCBI): domain Bacteria; kingdom Bacillati; phylum Actinomycetota; class Actinomycetes; order Kitasatosporales; family Streptomycetaceae; genus Streptomyces; species Streptomyces callyspongiae. The sequence continues at coordinate 24,292 of NZ_JBJZOM010000029.1, read as the reverse complement.
CACCGCGGTGGGAGTTGTGGGTGACTGCGGCGCGCTGCCAGTCGTCGGGGAAACCCATGTCCGGGCCGTCCCGGTCGACGTACTCCTGCAGGCTGAGCGCGTCGCCGCTGAGCGCGAACTCCTGCACCCAGCCGCCAGGTTCCTCGATCAGGTCGGGCACGTCCCCGGACTGGAGATCGGTGAGGACGCGGGTGCGCATGTCGGGCCACTGGTACTTCTGCATCCGGACGGTGACGCCGTGGTCCGCCTCGAACCGGGAGATCACCTTCCGGTAGGGAGCGTAGTCGTGGCCTGGATTCCAGTAGACCCGGAACGTCCCACGGTCGGCCCTGCCCGCGTCCGGAGCACCCGAGCCGCAGGCCGAGAGCGGCAGCGCGGCCGCAGCGCCGGACAGGAGAGCCAGGGCTCTGCGACGGCCGGGGCCCCGGGCGCCGACGGACCGGGTGGACGCGGAGCGGTGAGCGGGCATGGCAGGCTCCTCTCGACACACGCTTCGTCGCGGTGCGCCTGACCATTGCCGCCCCGAAGTCGCGCCGCGTCAACCCTTCGTGCACGTACGGTCGCTTTCCGCAAGCGGCCTCGGCCCCGGCACTCCTCCGCTTCCCGTGGCTGCTCCCCGGCCGGACGGCTCGTGCGGCTCTGGTCAGGCGCGTCGCGGCCTGCGAGGATCGCTGCCATGACCAACGATCGACTCCGTGACGTCTATCTCGTCGACGCCGTCCGCACTCCCGTCGGCAAGTACGGCGGCGCACTCGCCGGAGTGCGCCCCGACGACCTGGCCGCACACGTCGTGCGGGCCCTGGTGGACCGCACTCCCGATCTGGACCCCGCGCGCATCGACGACGTGGTGTTCGGCAACGCCAACGGCGCGGGCGAGGAGAACCGGAACGTGGGGCGGATGGCGGTGCTGCTGGCCGGTCTGCCGCTGAGCGTGCCGGGCAGCACGGTGAACCGGCTCTGCGCCTCGGGGATGGAGGCGGTCGTCCAGGCGGCACGTGCGGTGGCGGTGGGTGACGCCACCGCGGTGATCGCGGGTGGCGTGGAGTCGATGAGCCGCGCGCCGTGGGTGATGCCGAAGCCCGAGCGCGCCTTTCCCGCCGGCGCGCCCGAGACCTTCTCCACCACGCTGGGCTGGCGGATGGTGAACCGGCGCATGCGTCCGGAGTGGACGGTCCCGCTCGGCGAGGGCGCCGAACTCGTCGCGGACAAGCACGACATCGGCCGCGAGGCACAGGACCGGTTCGCTGCCGCGAGCCACGAGAAGGCCGTACGGGCCTGGAAGGACGGCCTGTACGACGCGGAGACCGTGGGCGTGGAGGGCGTGGAACTGGCCCGGGACGAGACGATCCGGGACGGCAGCACGCCCGAGAAGCTGGCGGGGCTGAAGCCGGTCTTCCGCAAGGACGGCACCGGCCGGGTCACCGCGGGCAACTCCTCACCGCTGAACGACGGTGCCGCGGCGCTGCTCCTCACGGACGAGGAGGGGCTCCGCGCGACGGGCCGCGAGCCGCTGGCCCGCATCCGCGCCTCGGCGGTCACCGCGGTCGAGCCGCAACTGTTCGGTCTCGGCCCGGTCGAAGCGGTGCGCCGCGCGCTGCGCAAGGCCGGACGCGGTTTCGGCGATCTGCACACCGTCGAGCTGAACGAGGCGTTCGCGGCTCAGGCGTTGGGCTGCCTCGCCGAATGGCCGGAACTGGATCCGGAACGGGTGAACCCGCGTGGCGGGGCCATCGCGATCGGCCACCCGCTGGGCGCCTCCGGGGCCCGCATCACCGGTGCCGTCGCCCATCAGCTGGCGCAGGCCGGGTCCGGTACCGGGCTGGCGGCCTTGTGCATCGGCGTCGGCCAGGGTCAGGCGGTCGTTCTCGAACGGTGAGCCGGAGAGGGGAGACCCCTCCTCGCCCCGGTGGTCTCAGGCTGCGCGGGAAGCTCCTCCCCCACCCCCTCCTGCGCGGCCGTCGGGGCCGGAGCCGGCAGGAGGAGACCCGGCGAGCCCAGGAGAGGCGGTGTCCAGCGGCACATCGCCGGAGCGGACCATGCCAAGCTGCACGGCCTGCCGCGGCAGAACCGTGTCGAGCAGCCAGTCGGCGGCGACCCGGATGCGGTTCCCGGGCATCGCCGCCAGGTGGTAGCAGCGGGTGACCACGTTCGCCGGAAGGCCGGACAGCAGGACGCCGAAGGGGTCGGCCGCTGCCTGGGTGCCGCCGAGGTCGACGGTGAAGCCCAGATCGTGGTGCTTGTACCGGGTGCGCACCCCGATGCCGAGGGCGGCGGCCAGGTTCCGCCCCGCGAGCCGTCCCTGCCGGGAGGCGTGCTGAGCGGTCATGGGCGTGTACCGGCCCGGCCGGGTGAGGTCCGGGACCGCTGCCGCGTCTCCGCAGGCCAGCACCTCGGGGTGGCCGGGCACCGTCAGGTACGGGTCGACGACCAGCCGCCCGTGGTCGGTGGGCAGGCCCAGATCCTCCACCAGTGGGTCGGGGCGCACGCCGACGCACCAGATCAGCGACCGTGTCGGGACGAAGCTGCCGTCGTCGAGCCACACCCCGTCGGCGGTGGCCTCCCGCACCGAGGTGTTGGTGCGCACCTCCACATTCCGGCCGCGCAGCACCCGGTCCGCGGCGGCGGCCAGCCGTTCGTCGAGTCCGGGGAGCACGCGCGGCGCGACGTCGAGGAGCATCCAGCGCGGCCGGAGCTCCACGGGCGGTCCGCCCGTCGGGCGGCTGTGCTGCGCAGCCAGCGAGTCGGTGAAGAGCGTGCCGTGCGCGGCCACCTCGGTGCCGGTGTATCCGGCGCCCACCACGACGAAGGTGCAGCGCGCGGCCCGCTCGGCCGGGTCCCGTGCCGTGGCCGCCATGGCGATCTGCCGCGTGAGATGATCACGCAGGTACAGCGCTTCCGGCATCCCACGGAAGCCCCGGGCGTACTCGGCCACCCCCGGGACGGGCAGCAGCTTGTTCACGCTGCCGACGGACAACAGGAGTTTGTCGTAGTCCAGCTCATCCTCCCGGCCCTCGGGATCGGTGTACCGGACCCGGCGCCCCGCCAGGTCGACGCCGTGGACCACCCCGAGGACCAGGCGCACCCCGGGCAATGTTCCGGCCAGAGACACCGAGACCCGGCGCGGCTCCAGCTCCCCGGACGACACTTCGGGCAGCAGGGGGAGGTACAGGAAGTAGTCGTTGGGGTTCACCAGCACGATCTCCGCCGTACCCCGGAGCTTCCGGGACAGCGTGCGCGCCGCCTGGTACCCCGCGAACCCGGCTCCGACGATCACGATGCGGGGACGGCTCACCTGGTCACTCCGGGGGTCGACTGCGCGAGGACCGTTTACGCGTATCCGTCGGAGCAGGGACGAAACCGGCGCCTCGGCCGCCGCCCGGGCCGGTCTGCGGTCCTCGTACCTCAGGACCGCTCCGGCACGAAGGGGTGGGGTGCACATCCACCCCCTGGAGTGCGGTATTGTTCTTCGTGCCGGTCGGCGAGGGGAAACCCCGAAGCCGCGCAGGCACCGGGACGTGGCGCAGCTTGGTAGCGCACTTGACTGGGGGTCAAGGGGTCGTGGGTTCAAATCCCGCCGTCCCGACGCAGGTGAGAAGCCCTCCGCGGAGATCGCGGAGGGCTTCTGACATCTGTGGATGACATCGGTGCGTTGCGCGGACGGCCCTTCCGGCCTCCTCGGCGCTCTCATCCCTCCACTCGCCCTCGTGCGGCACGGTCAGTGATCAGCCGCAGGTGTAGGTGAAGCGCGTGGCTGCGGCGTGCTCGGCGGCTGCGGTCAGCCGCAGTTGAGCGCGGGCTTGATACCGGCCTTCGCCGCGGAAGCTCCACAGCAGATGCAGCCGAACCTCCCGCTACCCCTCGGCCACGCGTTCGTGGAACCGCTGGGACCTGGTGCCGTCGTTGCGGCGCCAGTGGTAGCGAAGCGTTCCGGGCCTGCCGTTCGTCCTGATCACGGCCTCCACGTCGGCCGTACCGTTGCACGAAGGCCCGCGCGGGTCCGCTCGTACAACCACCTGCTCAACAGCCACCTCCGGTGAGAGCTGCTGCCGGCCGAGGTGGACCAGCACGGCGAGCAGCACCAACGCGGCCAGGGTGTACCGGTGCAGGCCGCCGGCGATCGGTGCTGCCGGGGCGTTCGAGGACTGTCGCATGGCCGGAGCGGTGCCGACGTCAGCTGACCGGACTCGCTCCGGGACACCGGGACCGAAACGCAGCACTTCCCCGGGCCGGCGACCGGTCCCGGAGTCCGGTTGAGGGTTCGCCCTCGGAGGATCGGAGGGTTCGGGCAGCGGCACGGTCGGAGCGGTCTGCGGTTGCTGTGCGGTGGCCGGGCCGTCGGTGGGCAGTGGACGCGTCGTGCTCAGCGCCGCGGTGGTGTGGCGCGGCGACTCCCGGTTGTCGCTTCCCCTCCTCACGGCGCCGGAGGACCAAGGACGGTGGCGGGAGCGCGAGCCGCCGCGTCCCGCGGGCATCACGGTCTCCGTACTCTCCGGCAGCCTGATGCCTGGACCAGTGCAGCCCCGGAACGGGTGGAACCCGTACCGCACTTGCAAGGACGCGACCGGGCATCCTGCCGGTGCGCATCGCGAAAGGCTACGACCGGCGGCGTGGACCACCGCGACGCTTACCGCCCCGCCTGCCTCCGGTGCCCCGGCGTGGATTCCTTCCCGAGGACCTACCCTGCGCACTGCCTGCGGAGGCGCGCTTCGGCTGCGCGGGGGTGACTGCGCGGCCCCGGGTGCTGTTGACGGTCCGCCCCCGGACGATCCCGATGAAATCCTCCACCATGTCGGTGGTCATTTCCTCCGGCCACGCCAGGGCGACTCGTGACTGCGGGGCGTCCGTGACCGGGCGGTACGTGAGGTCCCTGCGGTGATACAGACGGGCGAGCGACTGCGGGACGACCAGCAGTCCCACCCCCGCCGCCACCAACTCGACGGCATCCGGTGTCGTGGCGGGCCGTTCGATCGCCGGGCGACCGGGCACACGCTCCCAGTCGAGGGTGTCGTCGAGCGGATGCAGCACGATGTCGTCGGCCAAGTCCTCGGTCGTCACCTCGTCGACCGTCGTGACGACGTGGTCCTTCGGGATCACAACCACCGTCGTCTCGGTGTAGAGGGGGATGGCGCTGAAATACCCACGGTCGACCGGCAACCGTACGAAGCCGACGTCGGCGCCGCCGTCCCGCAGCACCTCCGGTGCTGCGGCCGATCCCACCGGGACGAGATGCAGCGGAACGTCGGGCAGCCGCTCGTTCCAGATCCGCACCCACTTGGTCGGCGTCACTCCAGGTACGTACGCGACCCGGAACGAGGAGGGAGGAGAGGGGGAGGGGGCTGATCCGGTCACGTCGCCAGACTACCCGTGGTGGTCCCGAGCCGAGGCGGGCTCGATACCCTGATCACCATGACGTCGCGCCAGAACACCCAGACCATGAAGCCCGCGACCGCGGCGAAGAAACTGGAAGTGTACCTCGAGGCCACGCCGCCCGAGTTCCAGGAGGGTGTCGTCTCGCGCGACGAGCTGAACGCGCTGCAGACCGATCCGCCCCCGTGGCTGGTGGAACTCCGCCGCAACGGGCCGCACCCCCGCCCGGTTGTCGCGGCGAAGCTGGGGGTCTCCATCTCGGGGCTGGCTCGTGGGGGAATCACCGAGCCCCTCACCACCGAGCAGATCGAGGCGCTGAAGAAGGAACTCCCCGCATGGCTGGAGCAGGAACGCGCCACCCAGGCAGCGGTGCGGAAGGAAGCGGCGCGCATCAAGGAGAAGAACCGCGCGAAGCGGCAGGCAGAACAAGGCGAACAGACGCGCTGACGCCTCCCGCCGCGTGTCCCTCGTGCCGCGGAGGCGAATGGTGAGCCGGAAACCCGGGGCCCGGAGGTCTCCGGGCCCCCGGGCCCCATGGGCGCTCCGGGAAGGAGTGAGCCCTACTTCTCCCAGCCGATCAGCTCGGCCGGCCCCAGCGTGCCGTAGTGGCCGTAGAACTGCGCCGAGCCGTAGTTGGCCAGCCCCTTCTTCGTAGCGATGATGGTCGGGCCGTTGAGCAGCGGCATGATGCCGAAGGTCTTCATGGCCTCGACCTCGACCTCGTTGCCCACCTCGATCTGCTTCTCGGCGGTCGGCAGCTTGCTGACGGCCTTGACCTCCTTGTCCATCGACTCCGGCACGGAACGGGACACGTTCAGTGTGCTGTCGGAGCAGTACATCTGGCAGATGTAGGCGGTGCCGTACGGGTCACTGGAGATGAAGCCCATGCCGAAAATGTCGAAGCTGCGCTCGCTGAAGACCTTCTGGAAGTCGGCGGACGGCCGGTTCTGGATGTTCAGCTTGACGCCGATGTTCTTCATCATCTGCGCGATCGCGGTGACACGGGCCTTGGTCGTCGGGTTGTCACCGATCAGGACGTAGTTGAGCTCGAGCTTCTTGCCGCCCTTGCTGCGGACGCCGCCCTCTCCGGCCTTCCAGCCGGCCTTCTCGAGGGCCTTCTTGGCCGCCTCCGGGTCGAACGACACGAGGTTGCCGAAGTTGTCCTGGTAGCCGTCCTGGAAGGGGAACAGGATGAACGAACCGGGCAGCGGCTCGGTGTAGTCCAGGCCCTGGAAGCTGATCTTCGCGAGCTGGGCGCGGTCGATGCCCTCCATGAGGGCCTCGCGCACCTTAACGTCCTTCAGCGCGGGCGAGGTGCTGTTGAAGACCAGCAGGTTGTTGGCCGTGGTGGTGCCGCGCCGGATGTCGATGCCCTTCATCGACTCGACCTGGTTGAGGCGCTCGGCCGTGCTCACCTCGGTCGCGTCGATCTGGCCGTTCTTGAACGCGTTGAGGGAGGCGCTCGCCTCCATCTGCACGAAGGTGAACCTGTCCAGCTTGGGCTTCGCACCCCACCACTTCGGGTTGGGCACGAAGGAGACCGTGCCGCCCTTGGAGTCGAATTTATCGATCTTGTACGGGCCGGCGCCCCACTCGGGGCGCGGGTCGTCCACCATGGCCTCGTTGAACGGCTTCGGGTCCGCCATGTCCGGGTGGACCACGTGGGGGAAGAGGATCTCCCACCACACGTAGGTGCCGTCGAAGGTCACCACCGCCTGGTCGGCGTTCTCGCCCTTCTCCACCGAGGTGATGCTGGAGTAGCCGTCGGTGGAGCCGACGCTGTAGTCGTCGTTCTGACCGTTCTGCGCCTTCCAGGAATCGCGGAAGACGGTCCAGTCGAAGTCCGTGCCGTCGTTCCACTCGGCCTCGGGGTTGATGTCGTACGTGACCTGGGTGTTGCCGTCGACGGTGGTCTGTTCGACGTTGGTCAGGTAGTCCTTGTTGAAAGTGACGTTGCCCTTGGGGTCGTTGTACGACAGGTTCGGCGTGTAGAACCAGCTGATCTTTCCGGCGTACAGGGACGCGTCACCGTGAAGGTCGTTGAGCTGGTCGGGTATCTCGGTGATCGGCAGCGTCACCGACCCGCCCTGCTTGACGTTCCCGGCAGGCTGGGGGTTGTAGGCGGTGAGCACCTCGCTCTCCGACGTCGCCCCCTTGTTCTCCTTGTCCGATTCCTCGGATCCGGAGCCACCGCTGCACGAGGCGAGGGCGAGCGAGGCGACGGCGGCGAGGACGACGCTCCTCAGTGCTTGTCTGTTCATCGGTCTGCTTTCTGTTCGGCGAGTTCTTCGGTGATGTGCTGCTCCGCGAAGTGACAGGCATCGCGGTGGTCCAGGCCCTCCCTCCCGGTGAGCTCCGGTGTCTCGTCGCGGCACCGTTCCTGCTGCCTCTTGTCCAGCCTCTGGTGGAGCGGGCACCTGCCGACGAATCGACAGCCCGGCCGGTCGTCGGTCGGGCTCGGCAGATCGCCCCGGAGCAGGATGCGGTCCCGCGTGCGCTCGGCCTGCGGATCCGGCAGCGGAATCGCCGACAGCAGCGCCTGCGTGTAGGGGTGCCGGGGGGCGCGGAAGACCTCGTCGGTCGCGCCGATCTCCACGATCCGGCCCAGGTACATCACCGCGACACGGTCGGAGATGTGACGCACCACCGACAAGTCGTGCGCGACGAAGAGGTAGGACAGTCCCAGGTCCGCCTTGAGGTCGTTGAGCAGGTTGATGACACCCGCCTGCACCGATACGTCCAGCGCCGACACGGGCTCGTCCAGGACCACGAGTTTCGGCTCCGTCGCCAGGGCGCGGGCGATGCCGATGCGCTGTCGCTGGCCGCCGGAGAAGGCGGTGGAGAAGCGATCGCGGTGCTCGGGGTCGAGTCCGACCAGTTCCATGAGCTCCTCGACCCGGCCGGCGAGGGCGTTCCTGTCCCGCTCGCCGATGGCCCGCAGCGGTTCCGCCAAAATGTCGAAGACGGTCATCCTGGGGTCGAGCGCGCCCATCGGGTCCTGGAAGACCATCTGGATGTCGCGCCGGACCGCACTGACCTGCTGTTTCCCCTTCAGGCCCGCCACATCCACGCCGGAGACGGAGATCGCGCCCCGTTCCGGCCGGCGCAGCCCCATGATCTCCAGCAGTGTCGTGGTCTTCCCGCAGCCCGACTCGCCGACGAGGCCGAGGGTCTCCCCCTCGCGGATGTCCAGATCGATGCCGTTGACGGCGAAGACGGAGCCGACGCGGCGCTTCAGCAGCGCTCCCTTGGTGAGAGGGAAGGTCTTGGTGACACCGGACAGTTCCAGCACCTTTGCCCGGTCCTCACGGGGGCGGACGGCGAGTTCGCCCTCCTTCCGCGCGGGGACGGGGAAGACGGGCGCGCCGTCGATCGCGCCGTTCTCGGTGATCTCCTCAGCGCGTAGGCATGCCGCCCGGTGGTCCCCTCCCGGCCCGGGAGAGGACACCGTCACCAGCTCGGGCTCAGCGGTGCGGCAGGAGGTCTGCACCACGGGGCAACGTGCCGCGAACGGGCACCCGTCGGGAAGGTCCACCAGCAGGGGCGGGGTGCCCTTCACCGGCACCAGGGCTTCCTCGGAGCGGTCGAGTCGGGGGATCGCTCCCATGAGCCCGAGGGTGTAGGGCATGCGGGGGCGGGTGAACAGCTCGTCCACCGGCGCCTTCTCCACCGCCCGTCCGGCGTACATCACCATCACGTCATCGGCGGAACCCGCGACCACCCCGAGGTCGTGGGTGATCATGATGACGGCTGCCCCTGTCTCTCGCTGGGCCGTCCTCAGCACGTCGAGGATCTGAGCCTGGACCGTCACATCGAGCGCGGTCGTCGGCTCGTCAGCGATGATCAGGTCGGGGTCGTTGGCGATCGCGATAGCGATGACCACCCGCTGTCGCATCCCGCCGGAGAATTCGTGCGGGAAGGCCTTGACCCGTTGGTCGGGCTGCGGGATGCCCACCAGATCCAGCAGGTCGACCGCCCGCTTCCATGCGGCAGGCCCGGAGATGTCCTGATGAACCTGGAGAGCCTCGACGATCTGCCGGCCGACCGTGAAGATGGGAGTCAGCGACGACAGCGGGTCCTGGAAGATCATGCCGATCCTCCGGCCGCGCACCGCCGACATCTGCCGGTCGTCCCGCTCGAGGAGATCCTCCCCGTCCAGGGCGACCTCGCCCGCGACGGCGGCGTAGTCGGGCAGCAGCCCCATGACCGCCATGGACGTGACCGACTTGCCCGATCCGGACTCGCCGACGATGCCGAGAGTCCGTCCCCGGTGCACATCGAAGGAGACACCGCGCACGGCATCCACCCGGCCTGCCTCGGAGGGGAAGCTCACCCGCAGATCGCGAACGGACAGCAGCGGCGTCGCCGTGCCGCGTCCCGTGGTGGCCGTCTGCTGCTCGATCATGCGCTGCCTCCGGACTGCGAGGTGGGGTCGAGTGCGTCGCGCAGGCCGTCACCGATCAGTGCCATCGCCACGGTGAGCAGCACCACGGCGACGGCGGGGAAGTAGAACAGCCAGGGGGCGGTCGACAGGGTGTTCTGCCCGCTCGCGAGCATCGTGCCCAGGGAGACGTCGGGGTGTTTGACGCCGAACCCGATGAAGGAGAGCGCCGTTTCGGCCTGGACCGTCGTCGCCACACCGAGAGTGAAGGTCACGATCAGCAACGAGCCGACGTTGGGCACCATGTGCCGCAGGATCGTTCCCAGCGGCCCGACGCCCATGAACCGGGCGGCGAGAACGTACTCCCGCTCCCGCAGCGAGGTCGCGAGCGACCAGATGACGCGGGACGTCAGCATCCAGCCGAACAGCGTCAGCACCACGATGAGCACTTTCCAGTCGCCCCGGAAGTGGGTGCCGACGAGCGCGATGATGAGGAAGGAGGGCAGGATCAGCAGGAAGTGCACGAACCCGAGCATCGCTCGTTCGGCCTTGCCTCCCAGGTAGGCCGCGGTGGTACCGAAGAGCGCGGCGATCACCGTGGTGAGCAGGGAGACGGTGAGTGCGATGATCAGTGAACGTCCGAGCCCGTGCACCAATTGCGCGTAGGTGTCGTTGCCCGCCTGGTTGGTGCCCAGGAGGTGTGTTCCGGTACCGGGCGGCACCGACAGCGCCGTGAAGTCGGGTTCCCTGTGGTTCCATTCGGTGAAGAGCCCTCCGGTGAGGGCCAGCAGCGCCAGAAGGACGAAGATCGCCAGCCCGGCGACGGCGCCGCGGTTGCGCAGGAAGCGCCGGAGGTAGAGCCGGGCCGGCGACAGCCGCTTCCCGGTCCGCCCGGGCCGGTCCGTGCTCGGGGCGCCGGGTTCCTCCGTCGCCGGTTCGTCGGTGTCCGGCCCGAGGCCGGGCATGTTGAGGGCCACGTCAGTTCACCCGGATCCTTGGGTCGAGAGCGACGACGACGATGTCGGCGAGGATCGCGCCGATGGCTGTCATCAGGGCGCCGAAGGCCGCCACGGCCACGGCCCCGTGCACGTCGTTGGTACTGATGGTCTTGATGAAGTACTCCCCCATGCCGTGCCAGGCGAAGACCGTCTCGGTGATCACCGCGCCGGTGAACAGCGCGGGCATCGCGAACGCCACCTGGGTGGCGACGGGAATCACGGAGGTCCGGAGTCCGTGTCGCCGGATGGCCTGCTGCCGGGTGAGCCCCTTGGCCCGGGCGGTGCGCACGTAGTCGGAATTGATGTTGTCCAGCAGCAGCGAGCGCTGCAACAGGTGGTAGGCGGCGTAGCTGATGAAGGTCAGTGAGATCGTCGGCAGGATCGCGTGCTCCGTCCGAGAGACGAACACGTCCCAGACTCCCGAGACTTCAGGGTCCTGCGAACCCGCCACCGGCAGCAGCGTGCTGCCCAGTGCCTGGTTCAGCCAGATGGTGAGCAGCACGACGCCCAGCGCGGCCACGGCCGAGGGCGTGTTGAAGGAGATGACAGAGATTCCCTGCCACGCACGGTCGGAGCGCCTGTACTGCCGGGACGCGGTGAAGACGCCCAGTCCGACGCCGATGACGATCGACAGGACGGTCGCCCCCAAAACCAGTTGACCGCTGGCCAGGGCGCGGTAGACGATTTCTCCGTTGACGCTTCCACCGGTGGGAGAGGATCCCCAGTCGAAGTGCAGCAGGATGTCGCTGAACCAGTGCCACCAACGCTCTACGAGAGGAGTCTCGGGACTGAGGTTGTAGCGGGCGAGGGAATGGTTGATCTCGTCCGGAGACCGCGGCGGTCGGAGCGCGATGTAGTTCGAAGCCGGCTTGAGGAATGCGTTCGCCAGGAAGTACGTAATATTCGCCGCCACCACTATCATGGCAACCCAGCCAACCGCCTTGCGGGCGACATATCGCAGCACCGTGACTTGACCTTTCGTCAGCGAGGCAAGAGGCCTGCCGCGCCGCTCCGGCAGGAAGAAGGAGTTTCGAAACGGGGAGCTTCTGCGGGCGCCCGTGCGCGAATGCCCCGTGGAGGACAACGGGGCTGCGCACGCCTCAATGCGTGATCTCCGGGACCTGCGCCCGGAAGCCCGCGGGCGCCGCCTCCCGACGGTGAGGCAGCCAAGAAACGCAGCATCGAGACATGGAGCGACAACCTCACCGCTGAGCGACAGAATGTTGACCGTTGCGCGAAATCACAGCGTCCAGCGAGAGACTCGCAAGCCGCAACATCGAACGTCAAGAGTTGTCAGGTCGCAATAGCATTAAGGGTGTTGGTTCACGGAACCACCTCCTGTCACGTGTCCGGCGATGCCGGACATGCACCGCGGCCTCCGCGGGGCAGATGGAGGCGACCCGAGCGCTGAGGCTCCCGGACCGGGTTCGCCGCCGCCCCGCCGGCCGGAGGAACGCCCGGTTCGGTCACCCGCGGAGCCCGTCGCGGCCTACGATGGCCGCCAGGCAATCCCCGTTGGCAGAGGAGCAGTTGTCATGGCCGAGGCCGTATCCGGCGTGGACCAGTCGAAACCCAGCATCGCCCGGGTCTACGACTATCTCCTCGGCGGCAAGGACCACTACGAGGTGGATCGGGCCATCGGGGACAAGTTCATCGACGATCTGCCCGGTTCGGTGGCCATCGCGCACGTCAACCGGCAGAACCTGGTGCGCGCCGTGCGGGAGATCGCGCAAGCGGGCGTCGACCAGTTCATCGACCTGGGCAGCGGTCTGCCGTCCGCGGACAACGTCCACCAAGTGGCGCAGCGCCACGCTCCGGATGCTCGCGTGGTCTACATCGACAGCGATCCCATCGTTCTGGCCCACGGCCGGGCCCTGCTCGATGGGAACAAGGGAACTCGCGTCATACAGGCGGACGTTCGCGACCCGCAGGGCATCCGGCAGCACCCGGAGACCAAGCGGCTGATCGACTTCGACCGGCCCGTGGCCGTGGTTCTCAGCGCGATCCTGCACCACCTCAACGACGACGAGGATCCCCGGTCGATCGTCCGTTACTGGCAGGACCAGGTCCCCTCCGGCAGCTACTTCTTCATCTCGCACTTCCGCAGCGGTCACAACAAGGAGACCGCCGAGGCCGAGGGCCTGCTCCAGGAGACCTTCGGCCGCGGGCGCTGGCGCACCGACGAGGAGATCCGGGATCTCTTCGGCGACATGGAGATCCTTCAGCCGGGCATCGTGCCGTGCTCCCTGTGGCGGCCGGATGCCACGGACGGACTGAGCCGCATCGGCGAGGCCGAGCAGGAGCTCACCGTCTGGGAGCAGTTGATCGTGGGAGCCGTGGCACGGAAGCCGTGACGCGCGAGGGGCGAGCGGTCCCTCCCGGCCGGTCCTCCGGTTCGGCTCCGCGGCCGCTCCTCACTGTCGGGCCGTCCCGGACCGTGCGGTCGGGCGCGCACTCCCCCGTCGAACGGGCCCGACGCTCGCCCGGCACCGTCAGGAGGCGGCGGGAACGACCACGACGGGGCAGGCCGCGTGGTGCAGTGCGGCATGGCTGACCCGACCGAGCTGGAGGCCGGTGTGCCCGTGCCTGCGCGGCGCCCCGATGACCAGGAGCGCACCCTCCTCGGCCCGTTCGAGGAGCACACGGTGCGGAGGCCCCTCCTCCACCCGGCGGCGCACCTCGACCTCCGGGTGGTCGCGCTGCGGCCCGTACAGCACGTCCGTCAGCACCGAGGCGGCGCGCTCCTCGTGGACCCGGCCGGAGGCGTTCTCCCCGAAGAGCGGGTGGTCGAGGGTCTGGGTGGCGGGGGAACGCCAGGACCTCACGGCCAGCAGCGGGGAGCGCCGTACCGCGGCCTCCCGGAACGCGAAGTCGTGGGCGGCGGAGCCCTCCGTGAGGTCTCCCACACCGAGGACCACCGGCCGGGCGGTGTCCTCCCAGGCGGTGTGCGGGCCGCGCACCACCACGACGGGGCAGTGGGCACGGGAGGCCACGGCGAGACTGACCGATCCGAGCAGCAGCCCGGCGAACCCGCCCCGGCCGCGATGCCCGGTGACGACGGCGAACGCTTCGTAGCTCTCCTGCACGAGTCCGGCTTCCGCCTCCTGCGGAAGGATCTCCGTCGTCACCTTGAGCGCAGGCTGGCGGAGTCCGGCCCGTTCGGCCGCGGAAGCGACGATGTGCTCCGCGAGGGTCTGGAGCGGCGGCCGGCCGGTACGGAAGTCGGGGACGACGTTCTCGTACCGTTCCCACAGCGAGGCGTGCACGATGCGCAGTTCCCGCCCGTGTCGCGTCGCCTCGTCGGCCGCCCAGTCCACGGCCGCGAGGCTCGGCGACGATCCGTCGGTGGCCACGACCAGGGGCAGTTCCACGGTGTGTCACCCCTTCTTCCCGGCCCGCCCCGCGGGCTGGGGCCGTCCTGCGAGTGGTGCCGCGCCGACCGCGGCAGAGAGGTGCCGCACGTGCGCGTCCGGTCCGGGGAAGACGAGCGTGGTGCGTCCCGTGTCCGACCAGCGCACGTCGTACGGAGGAGAGCCGTCGTCGTGGTGCAGTCCGACGACTTCGCCGTCGCGGGGTGCCGTGCCTTCCTTGGGGCTCTCGACGACCAGTTGGTCTCCGACAGACGCTTTCATGCTCGACCCTCCTTCTCGGTTCGGCGTTCCGTCTCGGCGATCAGCCGGGCCTGCGCCCCGTCCAGCGGGCTTCGACGACGGCCCACTCCTCCTCCCAGGCCCGGAGCCGGCGCCTGTCGACCAGTCGTCGCAGGACCTGGCGGCCCGCGAACCCGACGGTGACGACCCCGGCGGCAGCCATCAGGGCCGCCGCCCATCCGGTGGCCCGGGCGGACGTGGAGCGGGGCGGAGTCGTGATGGTGCCGTCGCGGTCGGTCCACACGCGGACGGTGTCGCCCTTGTCGGCGGTGGCGGGCACGGTGGCGACGTCCCTGTGGCGGTCGCCTTCCGGCCCTGTCCACCGGACCTGCGCCTGGTGGGTGGTGCCCGACGGTGCCGCGTCAGCGGTTCCCCAGGCATCGGTGACGAGCACGGCACTGACCTGCTGACGTGCGGCACGCTCCTCCCGCAGGGCGGAGTCCTGGGAGGAGTACCCCGCGTTGCCCGCAGCGAGAGCGGCGGCGAGGGCGCCGATCACGACCGTGACGACGAGCCACCGCTCGAGCCGGGCCTGGAGACGGTCCACGGGCCGCTGCAGTGGATTGGGCCGGGATGCGGAAGGCCCGCTGGGGCCCGGCGAGGCGTGGGGGGAGCGGCTGCCGTTCACGGGAGACTCCCTTCCTCCTGCCGCAGGGGTGCGGCGGCGTCACTCGTCGGCTCCGCGGACTCCTTCAGCGTCGGGTGTTCCACGGCGCGGCAGCAGGGGCCACTGGTCCCGGGTGGGAGCCGGTCGGGCCCCCGGCCGCGGTTGCGGCGGGCGTCCGCCGGCGTCGTGACGGGGATGCGGTGCGCGGCGCCCGGCATGCGTCCGGCCCGTGGTGGCGCTTCAGTACCACGGGCCGGACGTGCGC
This sequence comes from Streptomyces callyspongiae, assembly GCF_047200695.1. Classification (NCBI taxonomy): domain Bacteria; kingdom Bacillati; phylum Actinomycetota; class Actinomycetes; order Kitasatosporales; family Streptomycetaceae; genus Streptomyces; species Streptomyces callyspongiae. The sequence goes on along the minus strand of NZ_JBJZOM010000029.1, from coordinate 9,024 downwards.
GTTCCCCGCGCTTCCTCGAGTCTGTGGGGCGGTGGCGCGTGGAGGCAGGGGCCGGTCGGCCCCGGAACACGCCGAACGTCCTCGGTGGCGCGGGGTGCCCGGGCGCCGCGGAGGGCGGGCCCATCGGTCCCGCGGCCGGGCCGTGTGGCCCCTGTGCGGGAGTGCGGGGCGCCGGTGAGGCTGTCGGTGTCACCGTCGGACCGATGGTGTCCGGCTTCCCGAAGGAGGAGACCGGTTTCCATGACGCTCACGCTGCACCTGCTCGACGAGCTGTCCACCGGGGGCAGGGCCCGACTGCTGGAGCACGGTCACGGGGTGAGGTTCGCGCAGGGCACGCGCATCTTCCACGAAGGACACCGGGCGGACCGGTTCTGGGTGCTGGAGAGCGGCGCCGTGCGTCTGGACCTGACCGTGCCGACCCGCCCTCCGCTCCTGGTGGAGACGCTGCACAGCGGCGATCTCCTGGGGTGGTCCTGGTTCTTCCCTCCCTACGAGTGGCATCTGGGGGCCCAGGCCGACGGTCCGGTCTCGGCACTCGAGTTCGACGCCGCCGAGGTGCGGCGGCAGTGTGCGGCGGACACGGACCTGGGGTACGAGCTCGCCTGGTACGTGGCCCGGATCATCGGGCACCGGCTGCAGCGGACGCGGTTCCGGCTTCTCGACATCTACGGCCCCAACGGGCTCGCCCCCGAGTCGGAGGACGTGTGATGAACCGTTCGCCGCACGTCGTGAACGACGTGATGAGTCAGCCGGTGGTCGCCGTGGGCGCTGAGGCCTCTTTCAAGGAGATCGCGGAGGCGCTGGAGAGGTGGCAGGTGAGCGCCGTTCCGGTGCTGGAGGGCGACGGGAGGGTCGTGGGTGTCGTCTCGGAGGCCGATCTGCTGCCGACGGAGGGGGCCCGCGACGACCCGTCCTCGCCGGCCGAGGAGGTTCGTCGCGCCGACGAGCCGCTGTGGGCGGGGGCGCTGACGGCGCGGGACCTGATGAGTGCTCCCGCCGTGTCCGTGCGTGCGGACGCCACACTCCCGCAGGCCGCCCGTGCGATGGCGCGGCGGCGTCTGAAGAGGCTGCCGGTGGTGGATGTGGAGGGCCATCTGGTCGGCATGGTCAGCCGGAGCGACCTGCTGAAGGTGTTCCTGCGCTCGGACCGTGACATCGAGCAGGAGGTGCGCGAGCAGGTCGTCCGGCCGCTGTTCCCTGCGGCCCCGGCCCCCGAGGTGCGGGTCGAGGAGGGGATCGTGACGTTCACCGGTTCCTTCGGGGAGTCGTCGCTGGTGCCGCTCGCGGCCCGTATGACGCGCTCGGTCGAGGGCGTGGTGGACGTGGAGTTCCGCCTGGCCCCGCCGGACGCGGGCCGTGCACCGGGCGACGGCGAGCCGTCCTCACTGGCGGGGTGACCGACCGTGCACGAGGATGGGACGCGTGGTACATCCGCGTTCGCGGAGGAGGAGCCCGGAATGACACGGCACAGCGAACCACCGGTCCCCACGGCCTCCCCGATCAGGGTGTTCCTGGTCGACGACCACGAGATCGTCCGCCGCGGGCTCCTCGACCTCCTCGGAGCCGAGGCGGACATGGAGGTCGTGGGCGAAGCCGCCACCGCGGCCCAGGCCGTCGCACGCGGTCCGGCTCTGCGGCCCCACGTGGCGCTGCTGGACGTGCGGCTGCCGGACGGGAACGGCATCACGGTCTGCCGTGAGCTGCGCTCCCGCATGCCCGACCTGGCCTGTCTGATGCTCACCTCGTTCGACGACGACGACGCCCTGCTGGACGCGATCCTCGCGGGGGCGGCCGGATACGTACTGAAGCAGATCAAAACCTCCGACCTGGTGGCCGCGGTGCGAACCGTCGCGTCCGGGCAGTCGATGCTGGACCCGGCCACCACGGGACGGCTGCTGGAGAGCCTCCGGGGAGAGCCGGAGCAGGCGGAGGACAATGGTGCCCTGGGACGGCTGTCGCCGAGGGAGCGGGAGATTCTCGCCCTGATCGGCGAGGGGCTGACGAACCGGCAGGTGGGGGAACGTCTGTACCTGTCGGAGAAGACGGTCAAGAACAACATCTCCCGGTTGCTCGGCAAACTCGGCGTGGAACGCCGTGTGCAGGCAGCGGTGATCGCCACCGAGGCAGGCATCCGGCCCTCTGCCGAGCGCCGGCGCAGCTGAACCGTAGCGGAGGGAGTCGCCATGACGTCCGGGACTCTCGAAGGGGCCACCCTGGACCGGGTGGTGTCGGCCGCGGTGACCGCCCCGTCGATCCACAACACGCAGCCGTGGCGGTTCCGGCTCGCTGCCGGCGGCACTGCGGTGGAGGTCTGCTCGGCGCCCGACCGCTCTCTCCGGTTCACCGATCCCCGGCATCGTGCGCTGCACATCTCCCTCGGAGCAGCCCTGTTCAACCTGCGGGTGGCACTGGCGCACGAGGGCTGGCGTGCGGCCGTGCAGATCCTTCCCGACCCCTCCCGCCCGGACGTGGTGGCCCGGGTGCACGTGGTGCAGCGGGTGGGGGCGCCGCCGGGCCTGGCCGGACTCTACGACGCGGTCTGGCGGCGTCACAGCAGCCGGCGGCCGTTCTCCGACGACCGGCTCCCGGCGTCCGCGGTGACGGCGTTGAGCGAGGCCGCCCGGCGTGAGCAGGCGGCGCTCCGCATCCCCACCGGCACGGTGGCCGCGCATCTGCTCGCTGCGACGGCCGAGGCGGAACGGCGCAACGAGCGGGATCCGGCCCGGCGGGCGGAGAGCCGCTCCTGGGTGCGCCAGGCGGGCCGGGACGGCATACCGATGACCGCGCTGGGGCCGCAGGACAGCACGGGAGGGCTGCCGATGAGGGCGTTCGCGGGAGCCGGTCGCGGCGGCCGCCCGGGACCGGCGCCGTTCGAGAAGCGGGCCACGATCGCCGTCCTCACCACCGAGCACGACCGCAATGCCGACTGGGTGGCGGCCGGGCAGGCCCTGGAACGCGTCCTGCTGACGGCCACCGTGCTGGAGGTGCGGTTCTCGCTGCTCTACCAGGCGATCGAGTGGCCGGACATCCGGGCGGAGCTGCGCGCGCACGACCCGGGGCTGGGGGCGTACCCGCAGATGCTGATGCGGTTGGGGTACGGCCCCGAGGGGCCCGCCACTCCGCGTCGTCACGTGCGTGAGGTGGTGGCCGACACCCCGTGATCCACGCGGTGGCCCTCACCCCGGGGTCAGCGGTACCGACCATTCCAGGTGGGTGCCCCGTTCCCCGTTCGGTCGGATCTCGCAGTGCCCACCGAGCCTCGCGGCACGTTCCTGGAGGTTCCGCAGCCCGCTGCGCGGTCCGGCGTCCCTCCCGATCCCGATGCCGTCGTCGCGCACCACCAGGCCGGCCCGGCCGTCACCGACCGTGAGTTCGACCTCCGCCGCCTTCGCCTCCGCGTGCCGGGCGACGTTCGAGAGGGCCTCCCGCAGGACGGCCTCCAAGTCTTCCGCGACGGCCCGGGGCACGTCCGTGTCGACGAGTCCGTCCATGCGGACGGCAGGGGTGAAGCCGAGTGTCTGGGCCGCCTCCTCGACGACGGACATGAGACGGACCCGCAGGCTGCGCCGCCCGGCCTGCTCGGCGTGCTGCCGGAGACCGAAGATGGTGGAGCGGATGATGCGGGTGGTCTCGTCCAGGTCGTCGACGGCGCGGAGCAGGCGTTCCCGGGCCTCGGGGTGGTCGACGAAGCGCATCGCGCTCTGGACGGAGATGCCGGTGGCGAAGAGTCGCTGGACGGCGAGGTCGTGGAGGTCGCGTGCGATGCGGTCCCGGTCCTCCAGCAGGGCGACCTGTTCGGCATCGCGCCGCCGGTCGGCGAGTTCCATCGCCAGTGCGGCCTGGCCGCCGTAGGCGAGCAGCGGCGCGGTTTCGACGTCGGTGAACACCGCCATCGGATCGGTGCGGGCCAGGAGGAGCACGCCCCGCACACCGTCCTCGGTGACCATGGGGGTGGCCACCGCCGGGCCGAGGCCCTTCCAGCGCGGCGGGCCGGCCGTGACGCGCGGGTCGTGTGCGATGTCGTTGCTGGTGATCGGCTTGCCTGCGTCGGCGGCGGCGCCCACGAAGGTGCCGCGGCGCGGCAGGACGAGATCGCGGTGGTGCTCCGCCCCGGTGCCCGTGGCCAGCACGACGCGCAGGTCGCCGGTCTCGGGGTCGGGCAGTGCGAGGGCGCCCATGTCGGCGCTGAGGATGCGGCGGGCATGCTGCACGACGAGGTCCAGTACGGCGGGTTCGTCACTGCCGGAGAGCAGGCTCTCGGTGATCTCGGCGTTGGCCTCCAGCCAGCGCTGCCTGCTGCGTGCCTGCTCGTAGAGCCGTGCGTTGTCGATCGCGACACCCGCGGCGACGGCCAGCGTGGACAGCAGGGCCTCGTCCTCGGCGTCGAACTCCCGGCCGTCCCGCTTCTGGGTGAGGTAGAGGTTCCCGAACACCTCGTTGCGGATCTTGATCGGGACGCCGAGGAAGGAGTGCATCGGCGGGTGGTGGGACGGGAAGCCGCTGGAGGACGGGTGACGCGCGATGTCGGCGAGGCGCAGCGGCTCCGGGTGGCGGATGAGTTCACCCAGCAGCCCGTGGCCGGTCGGCAGGGGCCCGATCGCGTCGATCTGCTCCGGGGACACGCCGACCGGGATGAATTCGGCGAGGGTGCCGTCCTCGCCGATGACGCCGAGCGCGCCGTACTCGGCGTCGACGAGGACCGTCGCCGCTTCCACGATGCGGCGCAGCGCTTGTGGGAGGTCCAGCCCGCTGCCCACGGAGAGGACCGCTTCGAGGAGGGTGTGGATGCGGTCGCGGGTGGAGCGCATGGCGTCGATGCGGACCTGCAGCTCCTCCAGGAGTTCGTCCAGGTGGAGCTGCGGCAGACGGCCGCGCTCACCGATCTGGTGGTTCACCGGGCCTCCCGCTGGACTGCTGGACGGCTCTCCGTCCACGGTAACCGCGGCGGCGGTGAGGGGCCCTCCGGGCGAGCCGCCGGGGCGGCACCGGCCCGGGGGTCAGGCGGCGATGTCCAGCACGTCCGCCACGGGACGGCGGGGGGTGGCGGGGCCCGCGGGGCCGTAGCCGAGGCGCAGGATCATCTGCACCGCTCCGGCTGCGGCGAGCGGGTCGCGCAGCGGCCAGCGGGTCTCTTCGCGTTCGAGCGCCTCGGTGGCGAAGGCGGTCGCGACGCCCTGCTGCGTCGCGGTGAGCAGGACGCGTTCCATCGCCTGACCGGCCCGGACCCAGTCGGAGATCCGGTCTCCGTGGGTGCTGAGCAGCGCCAGCTGCGGATGCTCCTCGTAGTGCCCGACGCCCTGTCCGGCTGCCGGCAGTCCGCCTCCGAAGTCCCGCACCGGAGCGCGGCCGCCCCGTTTGCGCGGGCCGAAGGCGTAATCCGGTATGCCGTCGGTCATGGTGGCCGTGGCGGTGGCGCCGGAGCTGCCGCCCACTCGCGTCCAGTGGGCGAGTTCCTCCCGGCCGAGCACGTCGGTGCGGTTCTCCGCAGAGGCTTCGTGGGCCAGTTCCAGGACCCACTGGAGGTGCCACGCGGCGGGGAAGGTCAGCAGGACGCCCTCGCGGGCGGCCGCGTCGATGAGCGAGTCCCGCACGGTCTGCGGCAGGCGACGTTCCGCGAACGGCTCGCGGCTGGTGCGCCGCTGATCGACGGCGGGAGCCAGTCGTGCCAGGTCGGCCTCGATGTGTCCGTCCTCGTCGAACCAGACGACGGCCAGGAGGCCCGCGTCGTCGGGCTCCGGGAGGATCCGCACGATCACCCGCAGTCCGGCCGCGGCGGAGGCCGCACGGAGGTTCAGCAGTGCGGCGCCGCACCCCAGGTGGAGGGCTCGGCCGTCGGGGTCGGCGTGCGGCAGGCCGCGCTCGGGGTCGGCGTGCACCTCGAAGGCGCTCTCGCCCCTGACGTACCGGAAACGCCACGGTTGTGCGTTGTGCATCGAAGGGGCGGAGGCCGCGGCCGACGCGAGCGTGCCGGCGGCTTCCTCCGAGAGGCGGATGGGGGCGGTCACGGGAGTGCTCCTCTGCTGGGCCGCGTCAGGTGCGGCTGGGTGCCGGATCCGGTGTCCGTTTCCGGCGTTCGGGTGTGGAAGGAGAGTTCGACGCCGCAGCAGCCGTTCCGGGGGCTTCTGCGAGGTCGTTTCCAGCACATCGTCGGCGGTGAGCGGGTACAAGGGGCCGAGCGGCCCTCCGGCCCCGGCCGTCCGGCCCGATCGTCGTCGGGGCGGGCATGTGAGGGTCATGGTGCCGCTCCGTGCGGGGCGAACAGGTCGAGCAGCCGGGCGCGGGCCTGTTGGAGCCGGTGCCCGGTGATCTCTGCCACACGGGTGGCGACCGCTCGGCCCAGTTCCGGGTCGGCGTCGCACATGCGCCGGACCTCGGGGGCGTCGAACTCCAGGGCACGGACAGGGCTGAGGGTTTCCGCGCCGAGGTGCCAGGTGTACGGAGGTATGAGCCAGGACCAGCCGACGAGGTCGCCCGGGTGCAGCGTGTCGACCGCGGCGGGCCTGCGCCCGGGGACGGCCATGTCGAGGATCACGGTCCCGGTGCGCACGATCCAGAAGCGGTCGGCAGGGCTGCCCTCCTGGAAGAGCCGTTCCCCGGCGGGGAAGTTCACGTCCCGGGCCGCGGTCAGCAGGTGGTCCCGGCTGCCGGGCGGCAGCACACTCAGGAGGCTCGTGGCGGTGCTGATCATCACTCGCTCCTTCCTCCTGCGGCACGGCACGGACGCGCCGGTCCGTTGCCGCCAGCCTTTCGCCGGGAGAACCGGCGCGCGCAGGGCCGAAGGGCCCTGTGTGGGACCCGCTCGGCCCTCGTACCGCCGTCGCGCGCGACGGGAGTCTGAAGGCGGACGAACACGGAGCCCGAGAGGGAGACGACCATGCACGCACCGATGGAACGCCGCCGCGGCACGATGTCGCTGCCCGACCTGTTCGACTGGGTGGTGCCCGACTTCCCGGCGCTGCCGGGCATGCACGGAGCGCACGGCATCCGCATAGAGGAGGAGTTGACGGACGGCTCCTTCACGTTGCGGGCCGAGCTGCCGGGCATCGATCCCGAGCAGGAGGTCGACATCACCGTGGAGGGCGACATGCTCACCATCCGCGCCGAGCGCAGTTCACGATCCGGGGACCGGCGGCACAGCGAGTTCCACTACGGTGCGCTGGCCCGGTCCGTGCGGCTGCCTGCCGGGGCGAGGACCGCCGATGCCCGGGCCGACTACCGCGACGGCATCCTGACCGTGACCGTGCCGGTGCCCGAGGAGACCGGGCGGGGGCCGCGGAACATCGCGGTGGAGCGCCCGGAGAGCTGACAGTCTCTCCGGATACGGGCGCCGCCCGCCGCCCCGTGCGGCTCCGGACGGCGCCCGCAGCCGGAGCTTGCGTCCCGGAGGAACGATGGCGGAGATACCGGTCACCGTGGGTGTGGACGGCTCCGACGCCAGTCTCGCCGCTGTGCGGTGGGGGGCGGCCGAGGCGGCCCTGCGGGGTGTTCCGCTGCGGCTCCTGCACGCGCACCGGTGGCGTGGCGACAGCCGGCAGTTCTTCGTCGGGACGTCGGCCGAGGAGGAACGAGTGGTGGAGCGGATGCGGGCCGCCTGCCAGGAGGCGACACAGCGGCACCCGGAACTGGCGGCCGCCGCGGAGGAGACGCCGCAGGCAGCCGTGGAGGCGCTCCTCGAAGCTGCCGAAACCTCGGCGCTGCTCGTCCTGGGCTCACGGGGCGCGGGTCGGTTGTCCGGCTTCCTCACGGGCAGTGTGGCGCTTCCGGTGGTGGCGCACGCCACCGGCCCCGTCGTCGTGGTGCGCGACGGGACCGACGACGTCTCGCAGGTGCCGCCGGACAGCCCCGTGGTCGTGGGGCTCGACGTGGAGCACCGGATCGATCCGGTGGCCGGCTTCGCCTTCGACGAGGCGGAGAGCATGCACCGTCCGCTGGTGGCCGTGCACGTGTGGACGCTGCAGCATCTCTACGCGTACCCCTCCGCGCTGCCCGACCCGCGTGTCGGAGCCGGCCTGGAGGCCCGGGCCCACCGTGCGCTGGAGAGCGGCCTGGGCCCCTGGTGCGCCGAGCATCCCGACGTGAAGACGCGCCGGCTGGTACTGGACGGGCGCGTGGACCGCGCCTGCTGCAGGCGGCGGAGGAGGCCTGTCTGGTGGTGGTCGGCCGCCGTCTGCACAAACGGCGTTCGCCTGCCGCCCCGCTGGGGTCGGTCACGCACGCCGTACTCCACCATGCCGCCGCTCCGGTGGCGGTGGTCCCGCACTACTGACCGAGGGAACCGCAGGAGAGCACCCATGCAGCATCGCACCGTGAAGGACCTGATGACCCGGGACGTGCAGATCGTGGAGCGGTCGACGCCGTTCAAGGACGTCGTCCGGCTGCTGGCCGAGCGGGATGTGACGGCGGTGCCCGTCGTGGACGCCGCGGGCAGGCCGGTGGGTGTCCTCTCGGAGGCCGACCTGTTGCGCAAGGCGGCCGACCGGCCCGGCCCCGAGGGCCTCGTTCCGCTGCCCGCCCTGGAGGAGTGGGAGCGTGCCAAGGCGGAGGGGGCCAGGGCGGAGGAGCTCATGAGCGCGCCTGCGGTGTGCGCGCGGCCCGACTGGACGGTCGTGGAGGCCGCGCAGCTGATGGAGGTTCAGGGCGTCAAACGCCTGCCGGTGGTCGACGAGGCGGATCGGCTGGTCGGCATCGTCAGCCGCGGCGACCTGCTGCGCGTCTTCCTCCGCCGCGACGACGCCATACGCGACGAGATCCACGGGGCCGTGTTCCGCGACACCCTGCACCTGGCGCCCTCCGAGGTTACCGCCGACGTGCGGGGCGGCCGCGTGGAGCTGACCGGGAGGGTGGAGGTGCGGAGCCTCATTCCGATCCTGGTCCGGCTGTGCTGTGCGGTGGACGGCGTCGTCGCCGTCCGCGAGAACCTGTCCTACCGGACCGACGACACCCCGCAAGCGTCCCGCATCCCCACCTGAGCCGACCTGAGCCGTGGCCCCCCGGCGCCCCGGGGGGCCGGCGCCCGGCGGGGGG
>NZ_JBJZOM010000028.1:0-35218 GCF_047200695.1 Streptomyces callyspongiae | reverse complement strand
ATGGACGATCAGTTGCTGTATGGGCCGGTGCTGTTCGAGCTGGAGTTGATGGAGGCCGTGGAGCGGGGGTTGCTGGCGCGGTGGGAGATCGACGTGCTGGAGATCACCGATCCTCAGGCACCCGGCCCGGAGGCAGAGGCTGAGGAAGTGCGGGGGCGGCGCCTGGCCGCGCTGCAGGCCGCGCTGCTCACGCACCTGGACGACGTCGGTGGCCGGTCCCTGCTCACCTTCCACTCCACCACGCTGGCCGCCATGGCGATGGCGCGGTCCCTGCCCGGGACGGCCGCCGAGCTGCACGCCGGCGACCCGGCGCGGTATCCGGCGCGGGTGGGGTCGGAATGGCTGTCCGGGGAGCACCCGGCGGTGTATCGGCGGGAGGTGCTGTCCCGGTTCGCGGACGGGGTGACCGAGGACGGGTGGGTCGCAGACGTACAGGTCCTGGCCTCCTGCCAGGTCCTCGCCGAAGGGGTGGACATCCGCGGCCGGGCCGGCGTCGACGGCGTCGTCCTCGCCGACGCACGGTCCTCTCCCGTCCAGATCGTGCAAATCCTCGGCCGCGCCCTACGGCAGGAACCCGGCGAAGGCAAAGTCGCCCGCATCATCGTCCCCATCTACCTCACCCCCGGCGAACACCCCGACGCCATGATGACCTCTGGCGCCTACCGGCCCCTGATCCAGGTACTGCAAGGCCTGCGGGCGCACGACGAGCGGATCGTGCAGCGGGTCATGCTCGCCACTCGCACCGCCTCCGGCGAACCGACGGCGGTCCTCGAATTCGACCCGCACGGTCCGGAACCCACCGAGGCCGGCCACCGCGATGGCGGGGCCGCCGAACACGACCAGGAGCAGCAGGACGAGCTCGGGTGGGACCAGGAGCAGCGGGGCGCAGGCGGGCAGGAGGAGCGGGGACCGGAGGGCGGCAAGGAGCAGCGGAGTGAAGGCGGGGGGCGCGCCGGGGAGCAGCAGGGGGCCGGAGAGCGGGGTCAGAGGGAGCGAGACGGCCAGGTGAAGGGTGAGGCGGCGGGGGGCGGTGTGGGGGTGCCGTTGCTGCGGTTCACGCGGCCGCGGGATCCGGCCGTCATTACGCGGTGGCTGCGTACGCGGGTGATCCAGCCCGACAGCGAGGTCTGGCTACAGGGGTATGAGGCGTTCCGGGAGTGGGTGGAGCGGCAGGGTCATGCGCAGGTTCCGACCGGCGCCGTCATCCGCCTCGACAGCCCCACAGACGACGATGGCGACAGGCGCGAGGAGTATCCGGTCGGGCCATGGGTCAGCGAGCAGCGCCGCGCCTTCACCGACGGGGTGCTGAGACCGCACCGCTACCAGCTGCTGGACGAGCTGGGCATGATCTGGGACGTGGCCGACGCCCGATTCCAGAATGGGATTGTCGCGGCCCGCGCGTTTCACGCGGAATTCGGCACCCTGTGCGCGCCGCGTGACGCGGTCATCGATGGATTCGCCGTCGGACAATGGCTGGAAAACCTTCGGAAGGGCGTCATGGCGGTGACGAAGGAGCGGGAATCCGTGCTCCGGGGAATTGACGAGTACTGGAACCCGGAATGGGCGGTGTCGTGGCAGCGCCGGTATGCCGCCCTCGCCTACCTGTTGGAGGGCGAAGACGGTGTGCCGGACGTGCCGCCCGGGGTGAGGGTGCACGGGATCGATGTCGGCACCTGGCTCCAGCAGCAGACCTCACCGGCCGGGTGGGCGCAGCTGGTAGCCGGACAACGGGAGTTGCTGGAACAGCTCGGCATCACGGCCCCCGCGCCGGCGGGCGAGGCCAGCGCGGCGCCCGCGACGGCGGCCGGGGACGGCGTGGTGGGCAACGAGGCGCCGGCTGCGGTGCCCGGCCTGCACCGCCTGGACACGTTCGGGCGCGGCCTGGCAGCCGCACAGCAATACCTGCACAGGGAAGGCCACCTGAAGGTACCCAGGGCCCACGAGGAGCTGCTGCACCCCGACGACGAGAACAGCGCCCCTGTGGCTGTGCGGCTAGGGGTATGGCTCACCAACCAGAAGACCAGACGCACCCAACTCGCCCCCGCCCGACGCCAAGCCCTCGCCGAACTCGGACTCCACTGGGCGCGATGAGTCCAGCCCAGCCGCAACGGGCTGCGCTCGCCGGCCCAGGCTGATGCCTGTGGCCTGGAGGTTTGCTACCGGGTCACGTTGCGCCCATTACCGGAATGGCCGATAGGCCGTTTAGCTCTGCGTGCACGATGTGGGGTGGGTGGAAGCGAGGCGGCTCGACCGGGTAGCTGATGACCTGCGCCAGTTTCTCGAGCTGCTCGAACGATCCCTGACACGGTTCGTAGCCAACGGCGAGCCAGGAAGCCTGTAGCCGACGCCTCAGCAAATTCATTGTGTTAGCCGTTGTTAGAGCATCCGACCTACCCGGGGCGGTTCACTTGGGCGGCCGGAAGACAGGAGGCTTGGAGCCCCGGGATGCTCGGTTACGCCGCCTGAGTGCATTTCTCCCGGTCCAACGCCAGTAGTTGGTGAACCCCAACCCGAGGGCCATGATCACCGACCCTGTGACAACCACAGCTACTCCCACATGGAAGCCAGCCACCATGAGGACGTATCCGATTGGCAACAGCCACCTGAACCACGGCTCACCAGCTTTTCGCAAGGCATCCCACAAGAGGAAGAGAAATGGCAACGCAAGAATAGCGTAGTCTATTCCTGACAATTCAGGGAGAGCCACGCTCACACGTTCTCCAGCGCGGGTCGTCAATTCCTCTACCATCCGAGTGTCCCCCACGTTAGGACTGTGCTCTGCTGATAAAGGCGCTGCTGCCCTCTTCGAGTACTGACTGCGTGCAGGAAATTGGTGTGCCGACTGCCGAACATATGAAGGTTCTTTACCGTTTGCACTCTCCACCCTACGGTGTCCATGACGACACCACTAGCGAACTCCGCCGTGGTGGACTCACCTCGCACGTAGCTAATTCCCCTATTTGTGACAGATAGGGCGAATGCCGCACCTCCGACTACGGCACAAACGCCAGCCGTGAAGAAGGTGCAGGCAACAAACGCGGCCCCGGCGGCGACCTTCACGATGGTCCCGCGGTTATTCCAGACCCATCTCGCGCCGTCTTTGATCCCTTCCCAGGTCGCTTCAGCTCCGTCAGCTATAGCACTGACTACCTTTCCGCCGGTTGAGTCCCAGATGCTTTCCAGAATCGAATCTTCTTCAGCCTCCTCCTTCTGCGCTTTTCCACCATCACCCGCTGGTTTCGTGTACGGCCGCTTGTGTGTGGTGACGCTGATTACGTCGCCGAATCTGTTTCGGACAGTGCCTACGTTTACGATGCCGTCTTCGGTGGGGTAGCTCGTGATCGAGAGCATGCCGTCGCTGCCGGTTTTGCCGGAGGAATCGATCGCTCCGTTCTCCGGGCACTTGGTGTCGGAACCTTGGCCGCCGCAGGCGAGGCCTTCGCCGGTGGGGTCGGTGTAGGTGTAGGGGTTTTGGGCGCCGTAGGTGTAGCCGTTGAGGGTTTGGGGTTTGTCGGTTTCCAGGAGGGGGTCGACGCTGAGGAAGGTGCCTGTGGTGGGGTCGTATTCGCGGGCGCCGATGTGGGTGAGGCCGGTTGCTTTGTCGTGGGTTTTGCCGATGAAGGCTTTGTCGTCGACCCAGTTGCCGATGCTGGCTTCGGTACGTTGTTCCCCGAATGGCGTGAAGGCGCGTTTGACGAAGGACTGTTCTTCGCTGACATCGACAGCGATCGTGCTCGTGCGGTGTTTGTCGCCGGCGAGAGAGGAGACTGACTGGTCGTTTGCGTTGTCGTGGTTGCTGCGGACGGCGATGGTCATGTCCTGGGTCCCGTAGTAGCGCTGGGCCCACATCGTACCGTCGGCGCGCAGGTGCAGTTCGGTGCTGCCGGCGTAGAGGACGCGTTCGCCGCCTTCGGTGTGGCGGATGAGGAGGTTGCCTGAGGCGTCGTAGAGGTAGTTGGTGTCGACGACGCCTTCGGTGACCTGGGCGAGTTTGCCTTCGGTGTTCCAGGTCAGGGCCTGACTGGGGCGTCCTGTGGTGTTCCCGGCCTGGTCGTAGGTGTAGGCATTGTCGGGGCTCGTGCAGTCGGCTGTTGTGCTGGTGCCGGTGAGGGTGTGGGGCTGAGCGCCGGTGTAGCAGTAGGTGTCCTTCCCTCCGGTGACGTGGTCGGTTTCGCCGGTGCGCTGGCCGGCATCGTTGTATGTGTAGCTGCTCCAGTATGGTGCCCGACCTCCGAGCGCATCCGAGTCACGCGCATCGGCGCAGTTGCCGCTGGCCGGCGTCCAGGCGTGAGTCAGACGACGGTGTCCATCGTAGTCGAAGCACTGTGTATCAGCTGCCTGCTGACCGCCGAGAGTGATCGGATCGGTGACCGAGGTGACATTGCCGGCCTGGTCGTAGCTGTAGTTCAGATCCTGGAGCGAGATGTCCGTATCGGTCCTGACTTCGCTGCGCAGAAGGCGATCGGTGCCACGCTCGTAGTGGTGCTCAATATAGGTGGCCTTATTACCGGTTTCGGGTGTGCCGAGCGTGAGCTGATCGGCTATGCCGGTGGGTGTGTAGGTGACGTTGGTGAGGTAGTGGTTCTTGCCCAGGATCTCTTTGAGTACTCCTTTATGGGAGTAGGTGTAGCCCAGGCTCTCCTGTGGAAGTCCGCCCATGGCTGGCAGGTCTTGATTGACGAGAGCTCCGGTGAGGGGGTTGTAGCCTGCTTCGAAGGCGTAGGTTTCGGAAGCACCTGCCTGGACCAGCGGGTCGCTGGCCGGCAGGTGGAGTTCCCACTGTGTGCGGTGGCCGCGAGTGTCGTAGGCAAGTGCCTCGGTGGTGTAGGCGGCCCCTTCCTGGTAGCGGGTGGAAGTGGTGAGCTTGCCTTTGGAGACGGTGTCGTAGGTGAAAGCGGTCAGGCGATTCTCATCCGTCTTCTGGTTTGCCCAGGTACCGGTGACGCGACCGAGAGGGTCGTATTCGGTCAGAACTGATTCGCCGCGGGAGTCGGTGGATTTGATGGCTCGGTCGAGGCTGTCGTAGGCACTGGTACTTGTGCCCTTGTCCGGGTCGGTGGTGGTCACCTGGCGGCCGAAGAGGTCGTAGCCGTAGGTCCACTGGGTGTTGTCGGGCCCGGTGACGGACTCGTCCTTGCCGTCGAGCGTGTAGGTGAAACGCGTCGAGTTGTAGGGGATGCCCGGTGCCGCTCCGCCGAAGTCCGGGTCAGTCGGCTGCTGCCCTGCGTAGGTGCGGCGTTCGACGACGTTGCCTCGGACGTCGGTGATGGTGCGTTCGGCTTCTCCGCCGGCACGCGCTGTGGTGGCCGTGGAGTTGCCGGTGTAGGTCGTGGTCGTGGACCACTTCTCTGTCCCGAGAACCAGCAGAGTGTTGGAGGTGGCGCGGCCGGCACCGTCGTAGGTGGTGGCCGTCTGCTTGGGAGCCTCACCGTACAGGGCTCGGGTGTATGTGCCGTTCGGTTCGGAGCTGTCGTCCCAGATGTCGGCGTAGGTCTCGTAGGCGAGGCCTCGGGAGTCGTAGCGGGTATCGGTCAATATTCGCCCACCCTGATCGGATGGTGAGGGCGCCTGGGTCTGCAGCTTGCGCAACAGTGAGTCGTAAATGGTGTAGCGGGTGAGGTAGGTGTCACCATCTGCAGAGATGCGGCCGCTGGCGACGTAGGACGGCTTGTCGTTGTGGAGGTGGTAGCCGAAGGTGTAGTGCGCTGGCTGGCTGGTACCTCGCCCGGGCAGCCACACCTTTGTGAGACGACCGAGGGCATCGTGAGTCTTCTCGGTCACCTCCAGGTCCTCATCGAAGGAGCGCACCACGCTTCCGCGGAGCGGCTCGTAGTAGTCCACCGTGTTGTGTCCGAGGGCGTTGGTAGCCACTGTGCGCTCGAGTGGGCCGCTGCCTGCCGGTGTGAACGTAGTGGTGCTTTCGTTGCCCTGGGCGTCGGTGATGGAGGTGACGCGTCCGAGAGCGTCGTAGCCGGTGGTGGTGATGGTCTGCCAGCCGGATGGGGCGCCGGCGGTGTAGCCGGTGGCACGACCGGTCCAACTGGCCTCGCCGACGGTTGGGTTCTGGTCCGAGGTCCAGGTGGTGGCCTCGGTATCGTCGTAGACGGTGGCAGTGTCGGAGAGGACTTCGCCGCGCCGTGTGGAGTCCGCGGGCAGGTCGACGTCGGTGAGGGCCGTGCCGCAGCCCCGCGCGACGGTCAGCTCACGTGAGACGAGGCGAGTGATACCGGCCCCGGGGTTGCGGGCGTACCAGGTACGGGTGCAGCTCTCGTCGCCCCCCTTGCCGACCTCACCGGTATCACCGGTCTCGACGGCCATGCCGTAGTCGTCGTAGGAGGTGGTCACCGTCCGACTGCGCCAGGACTGGTCTGCGGTGAGGTAGGTGTGCGTGGCGGTCTTCTTGTCGCGGACGAAACGGGCAACGTGGTCCCCGGCTCCGGGCACGCTCTGGCGGGCCGTCTCCTTCGACCACGGGCTGGTGACCTTGACCTTTGTGGGAGTGCTTCCGTTGTAGGTGATCTGCTGCCGGACACGGCCCGAGTACTGGTCGCTGTCGGTGATGTCCGGCACGTCGAGCCCGGCCAGGTCCACTCCGTCGACGGTGACGTTGCGGCTTCCGGTCTCGGTCTTGTCGCCGTCCATGCCCTGCATGTAGAGCGTGACGTGCTTGGACCGGTTGGTGCCTTCAGCACCGGTGTAGGTGGTGACCTTCCGGTACCCGCGCCAGTCGGACCAGGTCCGCTCGTCCTGCGGAGTGAAAGGTGAGTCGCTGTAGTGCCAGGCCGCGCCCTGGTACGTGTAGGAGGTCTCCATCGTCTCACCCAGTCCGGTGGGGTCGGTGGTGACCACGGCGAGGACGCGGTACTTGTGGAACCAGTCCACTGATGCTTCCGAAGCGCCGTTGATGTGCCAGTACTGTGGGTAGCAGGAGCGGGTGTTGGTGTCCTCGGGGGCGTCGATCACTTCGCTGCGTACGCACTCGGGGGCCGAGTAGGTGACGGTGATGAGTCCGCCGGTCTCGGTGGTGATGGTGCTGAGCCGGGGCCGGGTGATGGGCAGGATGTCGTCGGTTGCGTCGACGCGGTTTTCCAGCATCCGGTAGGTGAAGGACACCGGGTCCATCGTGATGTCGGACTTGGAGCCGGCTTTGCCAATGCGCCGGATCTTCTTCAGCACCAGCACCTGGTCGTCCGTGCCACCGATGTCCCCGGGGTCGAGGTAGTCCTGGGTGAAGGTCCAGGAGTCCACATCCTTGAAGGTGGCGCCGTCCTTGGTCTGTGTGGTGATACCGGTCAGCCGTTTGCGTGAGAAGTACGAGGGGACTGCTGCACGGTGGGGTGACACCTGACCTGGCTTGCCCGTAGGGCGGCCTGGAAGGATGTAGCCGTGCCAGTTCCCTATCCCCAAGAGTTCCGTGACGACGTGGTCCGCGTCGCGCTCAACCGCGAGAAGGGCGTCATGGAGTCCTTCTTCGCCCTGCTGCAGAACAACGTCCTCGACCACCGAACCTGGACCACCCGGCAAGACCTCCGCACCGCGATCGTCACGTGGATCGAGCGGACCTACCACCGGCGCCGCCGACAACTAGGCCTGGGCCGTTTGACCCCCATCGAGTACGAGACCACCATGAAGCCCGCCGCCCTCGCGGCATGAAACCCGACTGTCACCTATACGTGCATCAGTCCCACACGATGCCAACCAGGAGTACCGGAGCAGGCCAAACTACAACCAAGGGTGTACCGGGCACGCAGTCCGGCTGACCGGGAGCCGGCCCGTCGTTATGGTGTGCCCATGCATCTGTCGTCATCTCTGTGCTGGTGGCGCTCCTCATAGGAGCGGCCGCCTCTAATGCATGACAGGGCCGTTCGGATGGATGGACGGCCCTTCCGTGTCCCCTGGACCAGGGATCGTGCCATCCTCACGGCGGCATCGACCCCCAGGAGATCTTGTGAACACCGCATCCCCGACCATCTCCCCCGACGCCACCACCTCCGGCACCCCCGGCGACACGCTCGGCATGTCCGCCGTACGGGCCCGCAACGCGGTACTGGAGGAGGAGATCGTCAAGAACCCCAAACAGTTCCGGGTGTTGACGGGCGACCGCCCCACCGGTCGCCTGCACCTGGGCCACTACTTCGGCACGCTGCACAACCGCGTACGTCTGCAGAACCTCGGCGTGGAGATGTTCGTGATCATCGCGGACTACCAGGTCCTGACCGACCGCGACGTGGCGGACAACCTGACCGAGCACGTGGAGAACCTGGTACTGGACTACCTCGCCGTCGGCGTGGACCCGGCCCGCAGCACGATCTTCACGCACAGCGCCGTGCCCGCCCTCAACCAGCTGATGCTGCCCTTCCTCAGCCTCGTCTCCGTCTCCGAGCTGAACCGCAACCCCACGGTCAAGGACGAGATCGCTCACTCGCGCCAATCGGCCGTCAGCGGCCTGATGTTCACCTACCCCGTCCACCAGGCCGCCGACATCCTCTTCTGCAAGGGCAATCTGGTCCCGGTCGGCCAGGACCAGCTCCCTCACCTGGAGATCACCCGCACTATCGCGCGCCGCTTCAACGAGCGCTACAGCAACGGTACCGCCGTCTTTCCCCAGCCCGACGCCCTGCTGTCGAGCGCACCGCTGCTGCTGGGCACGGACGGTACCAAGATGAGCAAGAGCCGCGGCAATGCCATCCTGCTGTCCGCCGACGCCGACGAGACCGCCCTTCTACTCAAGGGGGCCAAGACCGACTCCGAGCGCCACATCACCTACGACCCGGCCACCCGCCCAGAGGTGTCGTCGCTCCTCCTGCTGGCGGCGCTCTGCCAGAACCGGACCCCCGAGGAGGTGGCCGCCGAGATCGGCTCCGCCGGGGCCGCCGCGCTGAAGAGGACGGTTACCGAGTCCGTCAACGAGTACCTGGCCCCGATCAGGGCCCTGCGGGCCGAGTACGCGGAGGACACCGGCTACCTCCGGCAGACGCTGCGTGAGGGCAACGAGCGGGCCCGGGCGGTCGCCGACGCCACGCTCGCCGAGGTGCGTGCCGCCATGAACAGCGTCTACTGAGGTGTCGGCCGGTGAGACACCGCCGTCCTCCCGCTGCGGAAGCGGTGTCTCACCACACGGTTCCTGCTGTCCACCGGGGCAGGTGATCGCGATCATGCCGAGGGCCTGGATGCACCCTTGGATGCAGTCACGGCCCGGGCCGTCACGATCCTCGTACTCTGACGCCGTGACAGTGATCTCCGGCAGAGTTCGCACCCCTGCATCGCGGCCTCGTGTCTCGCTTCGCCGCGGGCTCCGCTACGTTCGTCTGAGCCTGGTCGAGGCACGGCCTGTCGTCCAGATCGTGTTCCTCATACGGTTCGCGGTGGGCGCCGCCTTCTCCACCCAGGATCTGGCGGATGCAACGCAGTTGGCCGCCGGCGGCCTCGCATGGTGGATGGCCGTGGTCACCGCCTACCTCGTCAATGGTGTGCTGGATGTCAAGGAGGACCGCGCCAACGGGTCCGCCCGCAGGGCTTCGGCGTTCTCTTCGGGTGTCTGATTGGTCAGGTGAGTCCGAAGAGGGCGAGTGGGCGGGAGGTGTCCCGCCCTGCCCGGCGGAGACCGGCAGCGATGCTGGGGGTGCCCGCTGCTCGGAGTGCTCCGATCGCCAGGTTCCGCCAGGTCGCCATGACGCGAGGTGAGTTGCCGGTACGGAGTTGTGAGGCGTCCTCGGTGAAGGTGACGTCGCGGATGTGGTGGAGGGCCTCGATTCTCCAGTGCTCCCGGACGATACGGGCAAGCTCGGCGGGGCCGGCCTGGTCGGAGGCCAGGCTTGTGACTGCGTAGACGGTCTTGTGGCTTACCTTCCCCGTCTTCCGGTTGACTCGCCGCCGCCGGATCTGGACGGCCTGCTGGGCGCCGGGGAAGAGGAGGTTGTTCACGGTGCAGACCTTGATCCGACGCACCTCGCTCCGTCCGTGACCGGTCTCCCGTGTTCGTCCGAGCTGCGGAATCTCTCCCCAGGGAAGGCCCTTCAGCTGCTTGCGGAGCTTCTTCTGATTGCCCTTGACGAGGACGATGTAGTGGGCGCCTCGTTTCAGGAGATAGGTGGCGTGGTGGCGTTGTGTGTGCATGGCGTCGCTGGTCACGACGGTGTCGGACAGGTCCGCGATCGTGTCCGGCAGGGGCCGGAAGCAGGCGATCTCGTTCGTCTTCTCGCCCACGTCCAGTTGTCCGAGAACCAGACCGGTGGTGTGGTCGCAGGCGGCCAGGAGGTGGATCCTGCGGCCACCAGCGCGACCGGCGCCCCGCAGAGTCTTACCGTCCACCGCAAGACCGCGCAGCCCCGTCTTGTGATGTTGCCGGTCGGCGAGCCAGGCTCCGACTGCCCGGTCCAGCGCATCCGCGTCCACCCGCGCCAGGAGGCGACGGATGGTTGTTTCCGCAGGCCACGAACGCTTCGGCAGGAGCGGATCGACTCGTGCACCCAGCTTCTCCAGCACAACCGGCGGGGCATCGGCGACCCATTCACCGACCGCCAGGAGCGATCTGGCGCCTGCCAGCACCGCGCACGCCGCCAGCCCCAACAAGGTCACCAACGGATGCCGCACCCCACGCGGATCACGTGGGTCCGGAACCTGAGCCAGGCGCTCGAGCAGGCCAGGCAACTCGCCCGGCTCTGCCTCGGAGCGATCACCGAGCTGGTCAAGAGCAGGACAGTTGAGCAAGGATGCAGACGCAGGCACGAGTTTCCCAAGGTCACAGAGCGTAGAGAACTCCATGATCACGGACACTCGTGCCTGCTTCGTACCCACCCTCCACCAACGTGACGTCTCGTCATCAAACCCGCTTCAGTGCACTACGCCGAAGCCCTGCTTCGTGCTGGACCTGGGCTTCGTGACATTCCTGGACTCGGTGGGACTGGGCGTGATCATCGCGATCACGAAGCGCGTACGTGAGAACGGGGGCTCGGTACGTATCGCATCCGCCTCGGGCTTGATACTGCGAATCTTCCACATCAGCGGATTGGATCAGACATACGAGTTCCACGCCTCGCAGCGGGAGGCCACGCTCCGCGGCCCGCTCGTGGCGCCGCCTGATTGAGTGCACCGCCTCCCCGGGGTCACTTCGCCCCGGGCTGCGCACGTGACATATCCGGTGCAGAACGCGGGATCTCGCACTCCGTTGGCGGCTCTCGATCGGAAGGATCCGCGAGGTGTGCCCGCGGCTCCGCGGGTTATGACTCCTCGTACATACCCTCGTCGGCGGTTGCGGACGGGCGCTTCACGCACGTGCCGTCCGCCGGCCGCCCCTTTCCCGGCCTGCCGGCCCGTCAGCCCCGGAGAAGCCAGCTGCCATGCGCATTGCGCGGATCCACCGTGCGCGGCTGGTGCCGTGCCTCGACATCGCAAGCCTGGGGTCGCTCCTCGGCTACAGGTGGAAGGGGACGGTGGTGACGACGACGCGTGGCAGGTGGCGCAGAGCGCGGCGCAGGCGTGAAGCCGTGCGGTGGTGCAGGAATTGGTGGCGGCGGTGGCGGGTGACGATCTCGGGGAGGAGCACGGTGAGGGTCAGGTCGGGTCTGGCGTGGTGGAGGGCGGCAATGTAGTGAACGAGCGGGGCGATCAGGGCCCGGTAGGGCGACTGCAGGGTATGCAGGGGGAGATGGTCGCCCCACAGGCTCCAATACGCGCGGAAGCGGTCGGTTTCCTCGTCGGTGGTGCTGATGTGCACGGCGAGAACGGGCTGGCTCAGCGACGCAGCGTAGGCGAGGGTGCGCATGGCAGCCAGATCCAGAGAGGAGACGGGGACCACGCACAGATGGTGGATCTCCTCGGGGATCTCCTCGCCTTCCTGCGTGTCTGCGGCCGACACCTGGCTGGGCGGCGCCGGCCGCAGCGGTGGTGCGGCGGCAGCGGATGGCAGTGAGGTGACGTGCGGGCTCAGTCGCAGCGCATGCCGGGCGAGAGCGTAATGGCGGTGGATGCGGCGGGTGATCAACAGGAAGCCCGCCACGGTGAGCAAGGAGACCCAGGCGCCGGCGGCGAACTTCCCGATCCCCGCAGCCAGCAGAACCAGGCCGGTGAGGGCGGCTCCCGAAGCGTTGAGGGCCATGCGCCGCAGTCGGCCGGGGACACTGGAGTGCCGCCAGTGGGCGACCATGCCGGTCTGGGAGAGGGTGAAGGCGAGGAAGACGCCTACGGCGTAGAGCGGGATGAGCGCGGTGGTACTTCCACCAAAGGCGACGAGCAGCAGCGCCGCGGCTGCGGACAGAAGCAGGATGCTGTTGGTGTAGGCGAGCCGGTCGCCCAGGCGGAGGAAGATCTTTGGTGCGTAGTCGTCCCGGGCGAGGAGGGACAGCACGCGGGGGAAGTCGTTGTAGGCGGTGTTGGCCGCCAGCAGCAGCACACCGGCGGTGGCGGCCTGGATGAAGACGTACATGACGCTGGACCCGAAGGTGAGGTGAGCCAGTTGCGATAGGACGGTCGTGTGCGGCTGGGGCACGACACCGGTCAGATGGATGAGGACGACGATTCCGGTGAACAAGGTCACCAGGAGAGTGATCATGCAGGTCAGGGTGGTTCGAGCGTTGCGCCAGGGGATCGGCTGGAAGACGGGTACCGCGTTTGAGATCGCCTCGATGCCGGTCATCGCGGTGGCACCGGAAGAAAACGCGCGGATGATCAGCAGGATGCTGAGCGATCCGGTTCCGGCGGCTGTGGGGCCGGAACCGGCCTGGCCTGATCCGCTTGTCGCGGTGTCACTGATCCCGACGGCGATCAGCGCTGCCATCGCGATGATGAAGGCGTAGGTAGGGGCGGCGAAGAGCGTGCCGGCCTGTCTGACCCCGCGCACGTTGCCCGCCAGTAGCACCAGGATGACCAAGACGCCCAAGGGGACTGTCCACGGCTGGAGGCCGGGGAGAGCGGAGGTGATCGCCGCGATACCCGAGGCGACCGAGACGGCCACGGTCAGCACGTAGTCCGTCATCAGTCCCGCCGCTGCCACCAGGCCGGCCCGCGGCCCGAGGTTGTCGCCGGCGACAATGTAGGAGCCTCCGCCATGCGGGTATGCCTGGATGGTCTGCCGGTAGGACAGTCCCACAGTGATCATGAGAGCCACGATCACCCCGGCCATCGGGAGCAGGTAGCCGCCACCGGCCGCCCCGGCCAGTACCAGCACGGCCAGCAGCGCTTCGGGACCATAAGCGACCGACGACAACGCATCCGCCGCAAGCACCGGCAGCGCCACCAGCTTGCGCATCCGCTCCGTGACGAAAGCCGAGTTTCGCAGCGGCGCACCCAACAGCCACCGCCGCATCTTCGCACCGGCAGCACCACCATCTTGCACGGAAGGCTTCCCGCCGCCCGGGGGCAGCGGTGGCATCGAGGCCACCCGCACGAAACGTGAGGGCGCCACCTCCTCGCGCTCCGGGAGGCGCGCGAAGTCCGGATCTACCGGCAGTGCCCGCCTCCATACCGATGGCCCAGCCACCAGTGCTTGCCAGGATCGCCCGATCGCCACGAGCGCCGCCTGCTGCTCGCGGCTCAGCACGGGCAGCAGGGTGCCGGGGCCAGGCGGTCCTGTGTCCTCGGTCCTGTCATGCTTCGCTTCGGCCACGGATCACATGATCCGCGCTCTGCCAGCTGACGGACGCCAGCGACACTGCCCCGGCTGCCGGCATCGTGGAGCGCGGCGTCCGGATAGCTGGGGGTGCGGTCGACTCGGCGATGACGGACTCGCTTCCGTCATCAGCGCGAACGCCGCTCTGGGAGATGTGCTACGTGCTCAGCGCCCGTGTGCGGCATGGCGGCGCATTCCCCAGCGGCGCAGTTCATCGGCGCCCCAGACGATGAAAGGGAAAGGCAGGAGGAGCACGAGGTAGGTCGGGGGAAGTGCGGCGGTGCCCAGAAGCGACTGGAAGGGCGGGGCGTAGACGAGCAGGGCGGCCAGGGCGAGTTCGAAGGCGATGCCCCACAGCAGCAGCGGGTTGCTGAAGAGGCCGACGGACCGCAGGGAGGCACGTTCGGTGCGGGCCGCGAAGGCGGTGCCGATCTGGCCGGCGATCATCCCGAGAAGCGTCATCGTGGTCGCCTGCTGATAGACGTGGTGCAGCGCGCTGCCGGGCCCGGTGGGGGATCCCGGAGACCAGCCCCCGTCCAAGAGCACGTAGAAGAACCCGGCCATCTGCAGGACGGCGCAGATCAGGCCGAGGAAGAGCCAGGCGCGCAGGAGCATCGGGCCGCGGATCACGTTCTCGGCGCGCGAGCGGGGCGGTTGTCTCATCAGGCCTGGCTCGGCAGGTTCGCGCCCGAGTGCGAGAGCAGGCAGTGTCTCGGTGCCGACGTCGAACGCGAGGAGCTGTAGGACGGTCAGGGGAAGCGGGATGGCGCCTCCGCCCAGGGCGAAGACGAGGAACGGAGCCACCTCCGGCGTGCTGTGGGCGAAGATGTAGCAGATGAACTTGCGGATGTTGGTGTAGACACGGCGGCCGGCTTGGACAGCGGCGACGATCGTGGCGAAGTTGTCGTCGGTGAGCACCATGATCGACGCTTCCCGTGCGACGTCGGTACCGGTGCGGCCCATGGCTACACCGATGTCTGCGCGGCGCAGGGCTGGGGCGTCGTTGACGCCGTCGCCTGTCATCGCCACGATCTGTTGTTCGGCGCGCAGGGCGTCGGTGATGCGCAGCTTTGCTTCCGGTGAGCTCCGGGCGAAGATCACTTCGGCGTGGGAGCGCAGGATCGTGTCGAGTTCGGCCTCACTCATTACTTCCAGCTCGTCCCCGCTCACCACGAAGGGGGTTTTTCCACCGATGCCGACCTGCCGGGCGACGGCGGCCGCGGTCAGTGCGTGGTCGCCGCTGATCACCACGATCCGGATTCCGGCCGCATGACAAGCTGCGACCGCGGCGGGGACCTCATGGCGTGGCGGGTCGAGCATCGCGATAAGACCGAGCAGAGCGAGATCCTTCTCGGCTTGTTCCCGATTGCTGGGGAGATCTTCCTCGGCGGCGAGGGGGCGTTGTGCCACAGCCAGGACACGCAGTCCGTCGGCGGCGTACGCTTCCACCTGGCGTTCGACCCTTTGGCGCTGCTCGGGGCCCAGTGTCCTGTGCTGGCCATCGTGCTCCACCATCGTGGTGCAGCGCGGTAGCACAGCTTCTGGGGCGCCCTTGGTGTGGACCCAAGTCTGCCCGTCGCGGTCATCCAGTGTGGACATCATTTTCAGTACCGGATCGAAGTGGAATTGGTGGCGTCTACGCTGTTCCCGCTCTGCGGCGGCCGGCACGGGGCCGAGCTCTTGCGCGGCTTCCAGCATCGCCGCCTCTGTGGGGTCGCCCGTCATCCGGCCGTCCGGGCTATGGTCGGCGTTACTGCACAGAGCCATCACCACGCCCATGCCTCGCAGTGCCGCGTCGTCTTCCCCGGATGGCTGCGGTACCAGCGGGTGTGCCCCCATGGCCGTCCACCCCGACATTGCCTGCATCCGGTTCTCGGTCAGGGTGCCGGTCTTGTCCGTGCAGATGACGCTGGTCGATCCCAGAGTCTCCACTGCGCTGAGCCGCTTGACGACAGCTCCCTGCCGCACCAGTCCCCTCACGCCCAACGCAAGGGCCAGTGTGATGACCGGAAGCAGTCCTTCGGGCACGTTGCCTACGAGCAGTCCTACGGCGAAGACCACTGCGTCGGTCAGCGGCAGGCCCGCTCCGTACGTGGCAACTGGCAGGAATGCGATTCCCAGTACTACGGCGATCAGGGCGATCAGCCAGGCCACCCGGCGGACTTGCGCCTCCAGGGGGCTCATCTCGTGCCCGACTCGTTGGGACAGTGCCGCGATGCGCCCGATCTCGGTGTGCATGCCGGTGGCGAACACCACTGCCCGTGCCTGTCCCTGTGTGCAGGTGGTACCGCTGAAGACGAGATCACGGGCGTGGAGCAGCGGTACGCGGGTATCGGCAAGGTCAGCCGACCGGTATGCAGGCAAGGATTCTCCGGTCAGCGACGAGAGGTCGATCTCGAGGCCCCCTTGGAGCAGCCGGGCGTCGGCTGAGATCTTGTCGCCTTCCTCGATGACGAGCACGTCGCCGGGCACCAGGGCGCGGGCCTCCACTTCCCGCTCCTGGCCATCACGGATGACCTTCACCCGGGCTGGAAGATAGGCGGCCAGGGCCTCCACCGCCCGCTCGGCATGCGTCTCCTGGGCGAAGGCGAACACCGCGTTGACGACGATGACGACTATGATCGCTACGGACACCGCCAGAATGCCCGCGACCCATGCCAGAGCGGCCGCCGCCCACAGCAGCAATGCCAGCGGGTGGGTGAACTGACGAGCCAGCTGGCCGGGCCAGCGTGGTCCTCCGCGCCGGTGCAGCTCATTGGGTCCGAACTGGACCAGTCGCCGCTCTGCTTCCCGCTGAGAGAGCCCGGCTGCCGAACTTCGCAGGTCCCGCAGTACGAGATCGGCACGCTCCTCGGGATCCACTTGTCTCAGCGGCGCATCTGCTGCCCGTGGCACCGCGGAACGTGCTTCGCCATGCGCCTTACCGTTCACAGATTTCATCCCTATCTAGTCCTGCGACGTCACGCGGCGCGGTCTTCACGCCCGTTCGACCCAGCCGCCTGGAGGCATGGTGAAGCCAGCCGGTCTCCTGGCCTGGTTCACTCGGGCGGCCATGCTGGATGTCCACCAGCGTGGCGCAAGGCCTGGTCGGATTCGGCTGGGGCCAGCCGAATCCGTCGAGACCGGGGCCGTGGTGGAGAGCTGGCTGTCTGAGAGGCGCTGGGTTCTCACGGTCGAGGCGGCGTGTGCGCGGCCGGCCGTTGCACGCCTTCGAGAGAGAGGGGGCCTCCTGATCGCGGAGGTGAGGGGATCTGCCCGCCTCCGGTCGGCCCCGGGTGAGGGGATTCGGCGTGCGGACTCTGCTTACGTGCCGTCTCATGGGAGGCGGCCCGGCCGCGTTGTGTCGGGGCGTAGCGGTTTCGGCGGTGCATAGTGGGCACAGTCGGCATCGGCTCGGGGCACGGTGCCCACCGCTGGTCCCTCGCTCACACGAAAGACATCGTTCGGAGGATGCGTGGCCGATACCGATGTCTTTGCGCTGATTTCTTCCGATGGTCGCCTGGAGCTCCGTGAGGGTGTTGTGACCCGGATGGACCAGGACACCGATCCTGAGCAATGGGCAGCCGCCGGTTTCCTCATCCATCGCGCCACTTGGGGCACGCCTGGTCTGGAAGGACGGATCGGCCGAGGTTCTCTCCTGAGCGGCTCCTACCCGCCGAACCGGACGGCCACGATGCTTGTGGCCGTTCTCGGAGGCCCCGAGAAGTACGTCTTCGGCAATCTGGCCATCTGTGGCGTGCGGGCCACTTCCAATAGCAGGGATCCCACGCTGTGTGGCCTCACCGCGGCACAGCAGGACCTCATCCGCGACGTCCACACTGCCGTCCAGAACGGCATCGGCGGCACGCGGTGATTGCCTACGTGGTGTTGCAGGTCGGCCACGCGCGGCACTGCCATCGTGCCTTCCGGGAGGAGCGTCCGCGCGAGGTACTCAACGGCCAGTTGCCTGTGCCGTCACATCTCTGCACGCGGGGGTTGCGGCGTTCGATGCGCGGGTGGAGATGAGGAAGCCGCAAAGGCCGCTGCCTTCCGGGGTTCTCCTGGGCGAGCCTCTACCGCGCTGAGGCCGGTCGCGCGCGCGGATTGCTGCGCCCCGCTGAACGCGGGAGCCCGGCCGGGGAAGTCCTGATCTTTGGAGGATGTGTTGAGGTCTGGGCAGGCACGGCAGAAGGAGGCGCGGGGCCACCTGTTGTGGGGGCGGCCCCCGCCGTATCGCTCACCGGGTGTGAAGTGGTGGCTCGGCGCCGTCCTCCTGCTGGGTGCTGCCGCGGGACTGTCCCTCTGGCAACGCCAAGAGTTGCTACGTGCGGTGAGCCTGTTGTCGCAAGCCGGTGTGGCGCAGGTGAGCGTCGCCGTGGGGCTTCAGAGCCTGTCTCTGGTGTGCTTCGCGGTCGTCCCCCACGGCCTGCTGCGTTCAGGCGGGGCCCGGCTGAGGCTGCGGCACCTGGTAGCGATGGCGGTGGCGGGCAACGCGGTAGCCGGCGCGTTGCCGGGTGGTGCGGCGTTCGCCACCGCCTGGATGTTCCGCCAGCTGACTCGGCGACACGTGAGTGCGGCCTTGACCGTGACCGCGCTGATGCTCTCCGGCGTGCTGTCCTTCCTGGCGCTGGCTCTGCTCCTTGTCACCGGCATCGGCGTCACCGGCACCCTTGGAACCCTCGGATTCCTGTTACCGGCGGTCGCCGTGACTGTCCTGGCCGTCGGCTCCTGTGTGACGGTCGTCCTCGTGTGGCGGTCCGCTCACTTCCGCGCGGCGGTCCTCCGTCTCGCAAGGAGGGCGACACGGCGCTCCCCGCGCCTGTTGCGGGCCCAGGCAGCGCTGGATCAGGTGATCTCCCAGGCGGCGAGCCTGCGCCAGACGGCGAGGTCGTGGTCGGTTCAGGCGAGTGCCGCGGTGCTGAACTGGTTGTGCGATGCGGCGTGTCTGGCGGCCTGCCTGTGGGCTCTTGGCATCGCCGTCCCGTGGGCCGGCCTGCTGCTGGCCTACTCCTTCACTCAGGTGCCGGGCAGTCTGCGTCTTACGCCGGGGAGTCTGGGGGTGGTGGAGGTCAGTCTGTCAGCGCTGCTGGTGCTCCACGGGCTGTCTGCGGGGCAGGCGATCGCGGGGACGCTGCTCTACCGGATGGTCAGCTACTGGGCGCTGCAGCCGATTGGCTGGGGGTGTTGGTTCGGCGTGAGTTTCCTCGGTACTGGGCGCCGGCGCCTGACCTGGAGGGGCCCGGGGTGATCGGCCGTGACGCCCGTTCGTGTGTCCCATCCGGCCCGCGGGCGCGGCCGCCGACCGGTAGGGGTGCCCTGTGTGCACAGTGTTGCCCTCGATGGCGTGCGGTGGTCCGGGGTGGAAGGAACGGTGTGGCGGTGCGGGGCAGCATCCGAAGTGTCCAGGGCGCCGGCGAGGTCATGGCGTCTCGCTGGTGGCGACTGGTCGAGGAGGTCTTGCGTTTCACAGTGGTCGGAGGCCTCGGGGTCGCCGTCAACATCGCGGTGTTCAACGTCTTCCGCCAGTTCGTGGGGTTCTCCACGCTGTGGAGCGGTGTCCTGGCGACATGCACGGCCATCGCCACGAACTACTCCGGTTTCCGCTACTACGCCTACAGGGGGCGCCGCTCGCGTCGCATGGCATCGGAGGGGTTTTCGCCACGTCGAGCGTGATCGGCCTGGGGCTGGAGAGCGGCGTGCTGTATCTCGGTGAGCTCGCAGGGTGGGATGACCTGTGGGGCGGGAACGTACTGAAGATCGCCGGTATCGGCACACTGACGACCTTGTAGGTGATGGAGATCGTCTTCCGAAGGCGGCGGTTCCAGACTCGGTTCGCGTGGACAGTACCGGTTTTTGGGGAATGCGCTTAATTACTTCCTCGCCGTCTTCACTGATGCTACTGGAGCTCTCAGCGGCGCTTAGAGGCGTTCCCCAGAGCGTTTGACGATGTGAGACGCGTCACAGTATTTATTCGGCAATGAAGGGCTTTAATTCATGTCCGGACACGGTTGGCGTATGTCCGGTCAGCGCCCGGACACCTGCTGGATGGTGTGGCTGGATATCCGGCGGGAGCGGATGCCACTGTCCATGCCCTGCCACCTGCCACTATTCACTCTGTCTTGGGATGGTGTCCGGACGTCCGGACACCGGTCCGGACTCACGCGGCCAGTGTCCGGACAATGCTCCGGACAGACGGACACCGTTTTTTTATTGTCCGGATTATTGTCCGCGAGACTGTCCGGATACCTCCTTAGAGCACTTGGTTTCCCGGCCCCCGGGTGGCGCCCTAGACTCCTCGACTGACGGGTCATCGACCGCCGCATTCCCTTTTTGTTTCCATCTTTCTTGGGGGGTTCCATGAGTTTTTTTAGCAGGCTTCGGAGGCTGGCTTCGTACGCGTGTCGCGAGGCATACGTGCAGCGCCGCGTGGTCTTCAGGCAGTTCATCCGCGGGCTGGCGTACGGGGCAGGCACAGCGGTAGCGGGTGTGGTGATGCTGTGGCTCCGGCTTCGCTACGGAGGCTGACAGATGAGTCTGCCGCCGTGCCGCCGCGTGTGGGCGTGTGATCATCTCGCTCCGCACGCGGCCAAACGTTGGCGGCGCCCAGAGGTCAGCGTCCCGGGCGGGCTCGGGGCACGGCGTTCCTCAACGTTCTCCCGTGACGGACTGGATCGTCCGCTTCTCTCGCCAGCCCGGGATCCAGCGGAGTCATCCACCCCAGGGGACGCGTGCGAGGACCAGTCCGCGGACGTCGGCGGCACCGGATGCCCGAAGTCGGCGCGCGACGTACTGGAGCTGGGATCCGCTGGTGAAGATGTCGTCGACGAGGAGGATGGTGGAGCCCTTGATGTCGCGGGCGTCTCCGGTCCAGGTCAGGGCAGCGGCATGTGCGGTAGCGGCCGCACGCTTCTCGTCCAGGGGGCGGTTTGCGGACCGTGCCGTCTCAGCCTGCTTCACCAGTCGGTACGCGCCTGGTGGGCTGAGCGGGAGGGCCCGGGTCACGTCCTCCGTGTAGGCGGCGTCCATGATCGCCTCGATGTGCTGGATGGGCTGACGACCGCGGTTGGTGGGGTTGCCGACGACGTAGTCGACCTCTCGCATCTGGTCAGGGTGACTTTCCATCCAGCCGACGAGGAGCCGCCCGAAGATCATTGCCCAGCCGGTCTTCCCTTCGTACTTCAGTTTGTGGATCTTGTCACGCAGGGCCCCGGAGTACATGGCCACCGCATCGACGCGGGAGAAGCCCCGCTCGGCCTTCGGTAACGAGCACACTCGGTTGCTGCAGGCCTGGCCGGGTGTGAGGGCCTGGGAGCAGACGGGGCAGTGGGGCTCGGCGACGGGCTGGAGGGTGCGGCCGGCGCAGTCGGAGCACAGGCGGGCGGTGCCGGTGTCGCGGTAGGCGCATACCGGGCAGTCGGGGAAGCCTGCCGGATCCGGGAGACCTGCCGTCACAGGCCGGCCAGGGCGAGCTGCTGGCGCTGCTGGCCGGCGGCCTGAATGTCCGCTGCCTGGCCGAGGCGATCGGTGATGTCGCTGGAGGAGGTAACCAGGATCGCCTGGCCCTCGTCCAGCATCTTCTTCGCCCAGGGCTGGGTGTCGGCGAGGGAGCGGATCAGGAAGACGAGCTTGCCGTGCTCGGCGGCCAGGCGGGCCTGCATCTTGGCGCCGGAGGTGCTGGATGCTTCGATGACGACGCTGCCACGAGTGGTGCCGGACGTGACGACGTTGCGACGGGGGAAGGTGTACTTCGCTGGTGGACTGGTGGGCCAGAACTGGCTCAGCAGAGCCCCGCCCGCATCCAGGATGGCCTTGGCGAGCGGCCGGTTCTCGGCCGGGTAGATGGAGGCGGCAATGCCGGTGCCCATGACGGCGAACGTCCGGCCTCCGGCCGTGAGCGTGGCCTGATGGGCGGCGGCGTCGACGCCTTTCGCGAGGCCGCTGGCGATTACGACGTCGTGCTCGACGAGCTCGCGGGCCATCCGGGCCGCCCGGCGCAGCCCGTCCTCGGAGGCCTGGCGGGTTCCGACGACGGCGATGGAACGGGCATCGCGCTCGTCGAGCTCGCCGCGGTAGAAGAGGAACGGCGGCAGGTTGCCGATCACGCGCAAATTCGCCGGGTAGTCCTCATCGAGGATCGTGACCAGGCGCGCGCCGACCCTGCCGGCTGCGGTCAGCTCGTCGTCGACGCGGGCACGGGCGTCGTCCAGACCTGCGGTCAGGGCTTGCTGCAGCAGAGGCCGGTTCTTGATCGCGGCACGCGAGTCCTCGCGCACCTGTCCGTCCATGAGCGCGGCCAGGCCCTCGGGGCTCTGGGCGCTGCGGGCGAGCAGGCTCCAATCGAGGGTGGCGTCGCCGGTGCGCAGCGCGCACAGGGTCAGCAGATCGTGCTGCTCAGCGGTGATATCGAGGTCCATCGGTGTGTCCTTCTACTCGTGGCCCCGTGATGTTCGAAGGATGAAGCGAGGCGCTCGGGCCACCTCCATCATGGCGTACGCGGTCTGCGTGCGGGAGAGAAGGGCGCGGCTGGGTCGGTGGCCGCTTCAGCTTGCCTGGTCGGTGGAGCCGCTCCGTACGCCGGAGGCGAGCGGTCAGGCGGCGCTCTGCTCGGCGGCGATGTAGTGGGACATCGTGGCCTTCAGAGCGTCGTCGGGACCCGGGCCCGCAGCTCCGGTGACGGGCGTGGTCACGAAGTTCGTGGCGGTCAGGTGGTAGCTGACCTGGTACGGGTCGATCGTCGTACCGGGGCGCAGCCGGTAGGCGGTGTGACGGGATGCGCCGTACTTGCCGATGGTCAGGGCGATGACCTGTTCCGCCTTGGCGCTGGTCAGGAGGATTCTGGCCCACTCGATCGATTTGCCCTCGGTGGTGAAGTCGTCGAAGATCACCACGGTCCTGCCCTTGAGCTTGCCCTTGTACTTGGGGTTGATGCGGACGGTGCGGGCCTGGGCGCCGATCGAGATGTCCGCCGTGCTCGCCTCGCCCCGGCTCCTCCTCCACCGTTCCAGGCTGGTGTCTGGTGCTTGGCCGGTGCGCTCGAGGAGGTCCTCGCGGTAGTAGGAGCCGACCATCACTTTCGCCCTGGTGAGGAAGCCGGCGAGTTGCTGGCTGACCTGGCCCGGGGAGCTGCTGGGGTAGACGCAGAAGAGGCTGCGGTGCGGCAGGGTGCCGTCGAGGTAGGCGGAGGACAGCAGGCGCAGCATCAGGATGTCGCGGGCGTCCTGGGTGCCGACGGTGATGGTGCGGCCGCGGGTGAAGACGTCCTGGAGCTCGAACGTCCGGCCGACTTCCTGGGGGAACCGCACGTTGGGAGGCAATAGCGACCGGATCTTGAAGGAGCGGGCGTCATCGTCGTGGCTGAAGGCCCAGCGGGGCTCGTCCAGGAGGAAGTGCTCCAAGAGCTCACCGACGTCCGCCGGCTCGTCGGCCGACAGGGTGAGCATGCCCTTGTTGTTGCGGACGTGGCTGGCCCAGCGGGCGTGGACGTGCACGACGCCGGCGTTGATGCCGGTACGCCAGTCCCACTCCGAGGTTCCCACCATGAGGAGCTGATTCGTGCGCAGCCTGAGGCGCTCGGCGACCGTCAGCAGCCAGGCCCCGCTGCCGCGGGGCCGCCTGTCGGCGATGTCGTCGCGGCACAGGTGAAGAGCGGGGGCGGACAGGCCGGCAGCCCTCATGGCGGCTTCGGCGTCGAGGGAATCGGTCGTGAGCAACACGAAGGAGATGTCGCGGTCATCCAGCCACTGCAGGAAGTCGGCGATCCCGTCGTGGGCGCGCCCAGGCCCGCGCAAGAGCGCCATGTAGTCGATCGCGACCGCGCGCACCGTGCTCGTCACGTCCATCCCCACCCCTACCGTCATGCCGTGATCATGAACTGCCCCTCCTGTCATGATCTCAACCGGCCTGGCCGCGCACCGACGAATCCCCGATTCCAGCTCCCGATGCGTCAGGCGGTGAGGCGGCGTGGGCCGGACGGCTGGGGTGGCTGCGCTCGGTAGGCTCTGGGTTGTGGCAGATCTGGAGATTCCGATCGAATTGGCGCAGTTGCAGGCTCGTGTGAACGCGGCGTTCGATGCGGTGGCCGAGCACCACCGCAGTGTGGGGGTGCCGGTTCTGGAATGGCCGGAGGAGGAAATGGTCCGGTCCGCGGAGCTGATGGCTGCTGCGACGGCGGCTGCGGACGAGCTGCGTGCTGCGGTGGA
The DNA here is from genome assembly GCF_047200695.1 of Streptomyces callyspongiae. Taxonomy (NCBI): domain Bacteria; kingdom Bacillati; phylum Actinomycetota; class Actinomycetes; order Kitasatosporales; family Streptomycetaceae; genus Streptomyces; species Streptomyces callyspongiae. The sequence continues at coordinate 11,434 of NZ_JBJZOM010000028.1, read as the reverse complement.
GGCGTCCGGGCTGGTGGCCGAGCACGGTTCCTACGAGTTCCAGGCGGCGCTGATGCGTGCCTCCCGCGCTGTGTGACCGCTGCCTGTGTCGAGTGGACAGTCGCCCGGTGAGGCGGAGCCGGCGCGGCCTTGGCGCCCCGAGGACGGGCCACGGCCCGCGGTGCGTGTCTTTCCTCCCGGCCGACAGCCGATGCTGCGGATCCGCACCGAGGGAGCGTGGCGGACGGCGGTGGTCGAGGCCCGACTGGACCATCCCGACGGCCGTGTCGCCTATCAGGTCGATGTGCAGCTGGAGCGGGGCGGCATCGTCGGGAACTACACCTTGGCGTTCTGGTGGGATCCGTCGGTGATGCACCCGGTGGAACCCGGAGAGCACTGAAGGCGGAGCACGGGAGAGGGGGCGCAGCCAGCATCGGCTGCGCCCCTCTCCCTTCCGGGTTCGGGGTGTCGGGTCAGGTGGTCCGGATGGTGGTCAGGAGTGCGGTGAAGGTGGTGGGGGAGAGTACGAGGGCGGGTCCGGCGGGGTTCTTGGAGTCGCGGACGCCGATCCAGGTGTCCCCGTGGGCGATTTCGACGCACTCGTTGCCGCCGCCTCCGCTGTAGCTGCTCTTGATCCAGGCGGCGCTGTCCAGTTGCTCGGGCGTGGGGTGGGTCATCGGGAGAACTCCTGTCCGGCGTCGGCGAGCATCCGCGAGGACGCCGCACTGTCGGCGGCGGCGCTGCGCAGGTAGTCGAAGTGGACTTTATAGGCGGCGACGTCGTTGCCGTCATCCAGGTAGAAGCCGCTGGCGCGGGACTCGATGTAGACCACGGACATGGCGTTGCGCGGTTCGCTCTCGTCGGTGCGGCCGATGATGACGAAGTGTCCTCCGGCGCCGGCGTGGGCGCCGAGCGCGAAGGGGAGGACCTGGAGGTCGATGTGGGGGTGCTGGGCCATGCGGTGCAGGTGGTCGAGCTGGTCGGCCATCACCTGGTGGTCGCCGACGATGCGGTGGAGTACGGCTTCGTCCAGGACGACCCACAGGTGCAGGGGCGGGTCGCGGTCGAGGATGGTCTGGCGCTGCATGCGTGCGTCGACCATGCGCTCGATCTCTTCCGGTGGCGTGCGGGCCTCGTGGGCCTGGTGGAGGGCGAATGCGTAGGGGCGGGTTTGCAGCAGGCCGGGGACGACGGAGTTGGCGTAGACGTGCTCGAAGTCGCCTGCGGCCTCGAAGGAGATGAGGGGGTCCATCCAGGCGGGGACGGCTTTGTTTCCGACCCACCAGCCCTCGCCCTGGGACTTGGCGAGAGCGACCAGGGCCTCGCGCTCGGCGGCGGTGGCGCCGCACGCCTCGGCCATGGCCTTGACCGTCGCCCATTTCACCTTGGCCCGGTCCTGCCACACCTCGTACCGGCCGACGGTGGCCTTGCTGCACCCGGCTTTGTCGGCGAGTTGTCCCTGTGTCAGTCCGGCCCGCTCGCGCAGTGCGAGGAGGCCGCGGGCGATCTGCATACGTCCTGCCGGTCCGGCTGGTCGCGTGGCGGCCATCTCCACCCCTCTCCGCCCCGGGTGCGGGGCGCGTGATCTGCGGGTGAGCGTACCTGCGGCACGTCAGCGCGGGGCGCCGGCACACATCCCCGGAAATGCGGAATCTGCAAAAGCGACTTCAACTTTCGCGGATTCCCTGGCATCCTGCCTACGACACCCCCAGTGTGCTTCAGATCACAACAGGTGATCGCCGTGGAGGTGTGCGCCCACCCGGAGACCCCATGGCCGACATCCGCGCCGCGACCATCGACCTCGCGGCCGGCACCACCGCAGACCTCCGCCGCCGCCTGCGCGGACAGGCATGCGCAGCCTGCGGCCAGACCGGCCCGCTCCGGCCCGGCGGCCACGCCTACACCCTCGGCCGCGACGGCGGCCGTCTGGGATGGCCCGTCCGCGTCTGCCCCACCTGCCCCACGGAGATGCAGCCATGACCCGCAGCCAGGCCCTGGAGTGGGCCACCCGATCCGGCGCCCACGAGGCCGAGGTCAACATCGCCTGGCGCACCGGCCATGCCGTCTCCGTCCCGGTGGGCCGGTGCTGGGAGGTCGTGCGCGCCACCCGCACCCTGGGCATCGACACCGTCCTGCGCCTCCAGGCCCACGGCCTGTGGCTCGGCCCCGTCCTCGAAGTCCCCCCGCGGGGAACCGTAGAGATCCTCGTCCCCACCGGAACCGCCCGCACCTGGCCCGCGCTCCCGGGCACCGTGTGCACCGCCCGCGGCACCATGCGCTCGCCCGCTCCCTACCTCACCGCCGCCGGCGGACACCGGGCCCGGTGCGGACGCCGCTGGATCGTCCCCCCACTGCTCCCGGCACCGGCCACCACCGACCCCGACGCACTGTGCGAAACCGCCGCGGCCGCCCTCGCCCACGCCGCGCTCCTCCTGCACGACGACCCGCGCACACCCCGCCCCTGAGACCGCTTCCCCGACCGGCAACCCTCGTGGGACAGCCCGAGGCACCGTTGCCCCCGGGACAACGCGCCCGGGGGCAACGGCCTTTCAGCTCACTGCATGCAGGTGGCTGCACGCACATGCCTGGTGGCTACTCAGTCCCGAGCGCTGCGGTGTCGGGTGCCGGTCGCGGAGTCCGCTCCCGCATGAACCGCTCTGGGGGCACTGGCCTGGGGGCTGGGGGTGTGTCAGCCGCAGTGCGCGTTGAAGGCGCTGCCGTTGTAGAGCAGGCCGTCCTTCTTCATGCCGCCCTTGATGTCGATGCAGTCGTGGCGGGCGTAGGTGTAGACGGGGCCCGCGTAGAACCGGAAGTTCTCGCCGGTGCCCAGGCCGTCGCAGTCGCGGATGCCCGGTGAGGAGAACTGGCTGGGCTCGATGCAGACCCAGATGTGACGGACTTTCCCGGAGAGCTTGCTGTGGGGGCGGGCGAGGGCGCAGTTGTTCCCGGTGGTGGGTGAGTAGTAGAGGTCGATACGGCCGACGGTGGTGCGGCCGCGGTCGACGTCGTAGGAGTCGATCTTGTAGTAGCCGCTGCCGCAGGAGCCGATGATGGCCGCGTTGGCGGAGGGAGGGACGATGAAGAGGCCTGCGCATATGGCGAGGGCGCCAGCGGTGAGTGCGGCGATTCGGCGTGCTGTGGTTTTCATGTCTGGTGCCTCCGAGGGGCGTCGGGTGGGTGCCGGGTGGTGGGTGGTTCCTGATGCCGGTCGCGGATGTCCGCTCCCGCATGAACCGGCTCGGGGTGGTGGCCGGGGGCCGTTGCGGGAGCGGGACGGGCGCGGCGGGATGGAGGTCATGAAGTCGTCCTCCCGCGAGCAGTCCGTTCTCCGGGATCGCTGGCCGGGGTGGCTGTTTCGGTGCTGCGCTCGGGGGCCGGGCGCCGGACGGGGAGGAGCGGCTCCGCCGTCCGGTACGGCGAGGTGTGCAGGACGGGCCGCAGCGCGATGGTGAGCGCGAAGAGGACCAGCGCGGCGAGTAGCGGGGGGAGGGCGGGTGTGGAGGTGTGGCTGCCGGCTGTGCGGGTGCCGATGGCGAGGCCGAGGTAGACGGCGGAGACCAGTAGGGAGAAGGCCTCGGTGGTGGTGCCGGGTGGGGCGAGGTGGTCGATGAGGTGGTAGCAGGTCGTCAGGAGGGGGCCGAAGAACAGGCCGCTGAGGGCGATGGCTGCGAGTGCGTGGGCGGGTGTGGTGGCGGTGGTCAGGCCGAGCCAGGAGAGTGCGTAGGTGGCGGCGAAGGTGACCAGGCGGCTGTGGAGGGGGGTCTTCCAGCGGGCGTAGGCCCATAGGGCGTTGCCGACCATGGCGGCGCAGGACAGGGTGGCGGGGAGGGCGCCGGTCAGCCAGGGGGTGTTCCAGAGTTCGGCGTAGGCGGGTCCGGCGGTGTAGACGGCGCCGATGACGGCTCCGAAGGCGGCCAGGAGGGCGATGGCGATCCACATGCCTGGTGCTCGTAGGGCGCTGGGTGTGCCGGTGTCGGGGTGGGGGCTCCAGGTGCGGGAGGGTGGGGCGGTGGCGAAGCCGGCGGCGCCGGCCAGTCCGAGGGCGGCGGCTGCGGCGAGGATGCCGCGGGGGCCGCCGGTCAGGGCTCCGAGGGCGACCAGGAGTGGTGCGGTGATGTGGGCGATTTCCTGGCTGGTGGCGTCGAGGCTGTAGGCGGCGTCTTTGGCCTGGTCGCCGACGAGGAGTGGCCACAGGGCGCGTAGGGAGCCTTCCAGGGGTGGGCAGCCTGCGCCGGCGATCAGGGTGAGTGCTGCGGCAGTGGTGTGGTGGCCGGTGATGCCGTCGATGGTGAGGGTGGCGGTCGCGGCGGCTGAGATCAGGGCGGCGACGGTGGTGGTGCGGGTCTGGCCGGTGCGGTCGATCAGGCGGCCGAGGACGGGTTGGCCGGCGGCGAGCGCCAGGCCGTAGAGGGCGGCCAGTCCGGTGCCCCATTGGTAGCTGCCGCCGTTGGCGCGTACGAGGAGGACCAGGGCGAGTGGGACCATGCCGTGTGGGAGGCGGCCGATGGTTGCCCAGGACAGCAGGCGGGCGGTGTGGGGGGTGGTGACCACGCCCCACCAGCCGGTCACTGGGCCTCACCTTCGGGATGGTCGTGGCGTGTTCGTGGGCGTGCGGCGGTGGCGTGGTAGAGGCCGGCCAGGGGGTTGGCGTTGGTGCCCGGGTGGTCGGTGTAGAGGTGGCCGAAGCGCTGCGCGTAGTGGGCGAACCAGTCGGGGTCTGTGTGGAGGAAGCGCAGGTCGTGGGGGCGCATGCGGCGGATGGCCAGCAGTGGGATCGGTGAGCGGTTCACCGGGAAGCTGGGGTTGTGCACCGCCGGGGCGCGGCAGTCGGGGTGAAACTGGCCGAGCATCAGTCCGCGTTCGACGAAGTCGTTCTTCGCCGCGGCGTGGACGCGGTCGACCAGTGGCCACTGGCTGGGTGTGAGGTCGGGCAGCAGCACGATCAGCGCCGCGTGCGCGCCGGGCCTCTCGGGGTGGGGCAGGTCGGCGAACACCTCTCGTGCTCGGCCGAGCATCGCCACCAGCTCCGGGACCTGTGGCGGGTTCCCGGCCGGGAGGGGGTAGGTGTAGGCGCGCAGTGCGGCGGCGTCCAGGGCGGGTTCGATGAAGGGGCAGATGGCGCCGCGGCGGCCCAGGTCCGGGTGCGGGGCGGCGACGGAGTTGCGCAGCCAGTCCGCGAGGATCGTGGCGTGTTCGCGCGCGGGTGCGATGAAGGGGTGCGGGGCGGTCATGCGGCGGCCTCTTCGGGCATGCCGTGGGCGAGGTCGTCGAGGAAGGCGTCGAGCAGGGGGCGGGTGACGTGTTCGACGGTGATGGCGTGGGCGCGGCCGTGGACGACGGGCAGGCTCCAGCGGTGTGTCACCCAGGGTGCGGGGGCGTTGAAGGTGACGGTGAGGGCGCCTTCGTGCAGATGGGGCTGGTAGGCGCCGAGTGCCTTCAGGCGGTGGTGGAGGTAGTGGGCGTTGTGCTGGCAGCGGGCGACCATGGCTTGCAGGCCGGTGCGGCCCAGCTCGCGCAGGCGTAGCCAGGCGATGAGGGCGGCGAGTCCGGAGCGGGAGCAGTCCAGGGTGTGGTTGGTGGCGCCGGTGTAGGGGCCGCTGCGGGTGGGGGTGGTGTGTTCGGTGCGGGTGAGGGTGATGCCGTAGGGGATGGGTGAGCCGAGGAGTTTGTGGCCGGAGAGGGCGAGGGTGTCGGTGCCGGCGGTGAAGCCGCAGTCGGGGAGGCCGGGAGTGGTGGCGGCGATGAGAGCGCCCAGGGCTCCGTCGACGTGCAGGTGCACGGTGCCGGCGGTTGTGGCGGCGTGGCGCAGGGCGGGGAGGTCGTCGCTGGCGCCGGTCATGGTGGTGCCGATGGTGGCGGCGATGATCGCTGCGCGGCCCGGGCGGGCCGCGCAGGCTGCGTGCAGTGCCGCGGGGTTCATCGTGCCGTCGTTGTTGCTGGCGATGGGCACGGCCTCGATGCGGAGCTTGCCGGCGAGGAGCGGGATGGAATAGTGCGCGCTGCCGGGGCTGTAGTAGAGCGGGGCGTCGGGCAGGCGGGTGCGGGCGGTGTGGAGGCCGTGTTCGTTCGCAGCCGTGCCCGAGGCGGTGACGTAGCCGAAGACGTCGTCGCGGTGGGCGCCGAAGAGTTCGGCAAGGAAGGCGATGACCTGCTGTTCGTAGGGCTTGGTGCCCACGTCGGAGGTGTCGGGGCTGTCGGGGTCGCCGACGTTGTTGAACAGCACCGAGAGCGCGGGAGCGAGGGCGGCGCTGTGGTCGGGGGCGAGGTTGCCCGGAAAGCCGATGTGCCGAGCCTCCTTGTGCCGTTGGGCTTCGACGAGGTCGCGGATGTGTGCGGCGTCCGCGTGCGGGTCCACTCCTGTACGGCCGATGTGCAATGCCTCCTCGCCGGGCGGTTGGTCGCCCGGGTGTTGGTCGGCTGCCGCAGGGGTGGGTGCGGTCTCGGCTGCAGGCACAGAGCTCTCTCCTGACTGGAAGACATGTGGTCGCACGGTCGCGGTCGGCCCGAGGCGGCCCGGGGCGGTGCGGGGCCGTGCGGGGCCGTGCGGGGCGGTGCGGGCGGGAAATGCGACGGGGGCCGTTCCGGAACAAGCGCGGTGTGGGTGGTGGCGGGGCTGGGGCCCTCGGTCCGCTCCCCTCCGGTGCGGGCCGCGGCCCCAGCCCCGCCGTTGCGCGGGCGCTGGTGCGGCGCCCTGCGCCCGGGCCGGTCGGCTCCCCGGTGACCGGCCGGCCCGGCGTTTACGGGTGGTGTGGCTACACCAGGGGGGAGGCCTTCACGCCGTAGTGGATCCAGCCGCGGCCGTCGTTGTTCCAGCCGAGCTTCCAGGCGCCGTCGCCGCGGGCCCACTTCGAGATCGGGTAGCCGATCCAGGACGTGGTGTAGGAGCCGTCACCGGCCTCAAGGCGGTTTTGGATCCAGAACGTCTTGTAGCGGCGGACGGGGTCCTTGCCGTCTCGGTTGTGCTTCTTGAGATAGACGCGGAACGCGGCCGAGTCGAAGATCTGGGAGGGGTCGCCCAGCCAGGAGGGGCCGTCCCAGGACAGGCGGGCCTGGGAGTAGATGTAGCTGCCGGATCGGTAGCTGCACATCCGCGCGGTCAGGGTCCAGTTGTCGGCCCAGGGCCCGTAGTAGCCCGGGTGGTCGACCGTCTTGGTGGTCTTCGTGCACGAGGCGGCCGAAGCAGTCGGTGCCAGGGTCACGGCTCCCGCCGTGAGGGTGCCCAGTGCCACCGCGGTCGCGGTGGTGCGGCGCAGTAGAGTGCGCACGTCGATGCTCCTGTCATTCGCAGTGCGGGTGATAGGTAGGGCCCGCGGACCGGCCGGCTGAGTTTGGCGACTGGACGGCCGGTCCCCGGGTGGCAACACGCTGGGCTGTTTTCCCAGCTCACAGTCTTAATCCGCGCAACACGCGCCCACCTCCTCCCTCGCGGCGCCGGATGGTCATGCCGCCTCAAGCGAACCGGCCGCGCCCGCGCCCCGGCGCAGAGCCTGCGCGTAGCGGGCGACGCAGCGATCGAGTTGTTCAAGGCCCTGGTTCTGGGTGGCGGCGTGGGTCAGAGCGCGTAGCAGGGCGGAGCCGATGATGACGCCGTCCGCTCCGCTGCGGGCGACGGCGGCGGCTTGCTGGGGGCTGGAGATCCCGATGCCGGCGCACACGGGGAGAGATGTGCGGTTGGGGATTTGGGCGAGGCGGCGGCGTAGGTAGGGCAGGTTGATGCCGGTGTGGGTTCCGGTGGGGCCGCAGGTGGCGGGGAGGTAGACCCAGCCGGTGGAGGTGAGTGCCGCGGCGGCGAGTTGGTCCTCACCGGCGAGGAAGGTGGAGTGGAGCCGGTGCGTGGTGGCGGCGGCGCGCCAGTTGGTGGCGGCACGGCCGTGGGGGTGGATGTCGGGGAGTACGGCTCCGGCGGCTCCGGCTGCTGCCAGTGCTGCGGCCATGGCGTCGGGGCCGTGACGGCTGATCGGGTCCCAGTACGACATGAGGGTGATGGGGGTGTCGGTGGCGTGGGTCAGGGCGCGTATGAGGTTCATCGTGGTGGCCGGGGTGGTGCCGGCGTCGAGTGCGGTGGCGGCGGCGTGGGCCATGTCGGGTCCGTCGAGCACGGGCACGGGCGCGGGGAGGGCGATCTCGAGGATGTCGACGTGGCGGGCCACCAGGCGCAGCGCGGTGTAGCTGGCGGTCGGGGTGGGGTAGCCGGCGGGGAGGCAGCCGATGAGTACGGGGCGGTGTTCGGTGCGGGCGGTGGTGAAGACGGCGTCCAGGCGTGCCGCCGGTGAAGGGGATGGGTTCATGGTGGTCACCTGCGGTCGGGGAAGATCACGTAGAGGAAGCAGCCCGTTTGGGTGTGGGGGCTGTGGGTGGTGCCGCGTTCGGCGGTGAGGACGTCGTCGGGGCCGTAGGTGCCCGATTCGTCGGTGAGTTCGCCGCGCAGGACGACGGTGATCTCGGCGGAGTCGGCGTGATGGTCGCCGGCGATGCGGGCTCCGGGGGCGAACCACACGAACGCGGATGCCGGCAGCGGTGTGTCGTGGCGGGTCCAGGCCAGGGGCGCCATGGTGACTCCGGGGGCGATCTGGAAGTGGTCGAGCTGTTCGCCGAACCGGGTCAGGGTGAATCCGGGTCTCATGCCGCGGCTCCACCGATCCGTGCCGGGCGGGTGAGGGCGTGGGCGAAGCGGCGGGCGCACAGGTCGATGTGTTCGATGGCCGAGGAGGGGTCGGTGGCGCTCTCGGCGGCTTGGATGAGGGCCGATCCGATGGCGATGCCGTTGCCGGGGGTGGCCAGGGCGGCGGCCTGGGCGGGGTTGGTGATACCGCGCCCGACGACGATCGGCATGCCTGCGGGAGCCCAGCGCTGCACCTGGCCACGGCGCCGGGTCAGGGTGAGGGCGTCGATGTTGCGTGCGGTGGGTGTCAGCAGGCCGGGGACGTAGACGCAGCCTGTCGAGGCGCGTGCTGCGGCCGCGAGCTGGTCGGCTCCCGCGACGAAGGCGGTGGCCAGTCGGTGCCGGGCCGCCGCCAGGCGCCAGCGGCTGCCCGCCGGGCCGGTGGGGTGGACCTCGGGCAGCACCACGCCGGCCGCGCCGGAGGCCCCCAGAGCGGCGGCGAAGGTTGCGACGCCGTGCCGGGCGATCGGCCGCCAGTGGGTGTTGACCAGCACCGGCACGTCGATACCGGCCGTCAGATGCCGGACCAGCCGCAGCGCGATGCCCACCGTGGCGCCTGCTTCCAGCGCCCGCTGATGGGCTGTGCGGTGCAGGCCGGAGGTGAACATCTCGACCCGCGGGATGCCGAGCTCGATGACATCGACGTGCCGGGACAGGGCCCGCAGCGCCGACAGTGACGAGCCGACAGTGGGATAGCCGGCCGGCAGGTACCCGACCAGAGCCGGGCGGCCGGCCGCACGCGCCGCGGCCAGCGGCCCGTCCAGCGGTGTGGCATCAGGTGTGGTGGACACGACGCGACAAACCCCCGAGACGATGCGGTACTCCGAACAGTGAGCAGAAGCTAGAACCACGGAACGAACTTCGCAATTCGGATGTGTCGCACCCGGATTCCGGCCTGTCGCACCCCGCAGGCCAGCCCGCAAAGAGAGCCTCGAAAGTCACCCCACCACGCGAAGCCGCACATGCGAACCATGCACCCTTTGACAGGAATTACAGCTCACGGCACATCCCGGCTTGAACGAGCGGGCTTCCTGCTCGGCGTTCGTCCCTGCGGTCTTCGCACTCGGCTTCCAGGGGTTCGGTTGACGAACGCGCCGCCACCGCCTCGTCGACCGCGGAATCACGCACAGCGAAGCGCCCGGCCTTGGGAGGGTCCGGGCGCTGCTGCCGTCGTACGAACGTCTACGGGCCTGAGACAAGCGCGACGACGAGGACCTCGCGGGCCGCTTCGTCGCCCCGACACAGGACCGGAGTCCACGCGCGGCGGCCGACGACGGGCGAGGTGGTTCACCATCGCGGCCGGGTCGGCGGGTCCGTTACCGCACGCGTTCCGTTTCCGGCTTCGGGTCGGCCGCCGGGGCGTCGTCGTTCTTGGTGCTGCGTTGGGTGAGGGACGACAGCCGCCCCTCGGCGAGGGCGAGCGCGGCGATGACGACGGCGCCGCCCACCGGCACGTTCCAGCTGATCGTCTCGCCGAGCACGGTGGCGCCGACGATCACCGAGAAGACGGGCACGAGGTAGTTCACGCCGGAGGCCGTCGTCGGACCGACGTCAGCGATCAGCCGGTTCAGCAGCGCGAAGGCCAGACCCGTCGACGCGGCTCCCAGGACCAACAGGGCCAGGACCGGCTTGGCCGTGACGTCTCCCGAAGGCGTCCAGCCCGTGGTCAGGGCGAGGACCGGTCCGGTGATCACGGCGGCGGAGACCAGCTGGCCGGCGGTCACCGACAGCGCGGGAAGCTTGTGCGGTGCGATGAACCGGCGTACGTACACGAAGCTCACGGCGTAGCTCGCCGCGGCGCCGACGCACGCCAACTGCCCCTCGACGGAGCCGAAACCGTCGGCGCGCCACGGCCCGACGACCAGGACCAGACCGGCGAACCCGCCGAGCAGGCCCGTGACCTTGCGCGCCGTCGGCTTGTCGTCGGTCAGTGCCGCCGCGGCGACGCCCATCGTGACCAGCGGCGTGGCGCCCTGGATGACGCCGGCGATGCTGGCCGTCGCGTACTGCTCCCCGTAGGCGAAGAGGAAGAACGGCAGCACGTTGCCGAACACGGACGCCACGGCGACGTGGCCCCACACCTTGCGGGTGGGTGCGGACAGCCGCTTCACGGCGATGATGGCGATGACCACGGTGGCACCGACCAGCAGCCGGCCGAAGGCCACCTGCAGCGGTTCGAAGGCGTCCAGCGAGACCTTGATGAGGGCGAAGCTGCATCCCCAGAGGGCGGCCAGCAGACCGAACCGTCCCCAGCTTGCGACGTTCATGAATTCCAACTCCTGTCGACATGCGCGCGTCACTGGCGCCGGCTTCAGGCGGGTTCGCGATGGTCAGGACGCGGCGTCCGCGGCCACTACCGCACCCGGCGCAGGCCGGCCCGGGGCGTCGCCCTGGAACTGGCCGCCACGTTTCATCGTCAACATGCGACGGAGCGTCACCATTCCGGCAGGTCAGTACTCAGACCGGTACCGGTACTCACGTGGGCAAGCTAGAACCGCGGGACTGAGCATCGCAATTCACCCATGTCGCATCCCGCTTCCGACGTGTCGCACTGCACAGGTCAGACCCCCGACAGAACTCCGAAAATCGAAGCTGGGCGCGGAGTCTCCCGGTCCTGCTGCGAAGGGGTGGAGGGACGTTCTGTTGCCTCCTCCAGCCCCGGGATGTGCGCGGGCCGGGTGTGGATCAGGGGCGTCGGGCCATCATGCGGTAGGTGATGGCGAAGCCGATGAGGGACCACAGCGCCAGCACGGCGAAGGGGAGGGCCGCGGGCCCTTCGGGCGGTGCGGCCAA
>NZ_JBJZOM010000027.1:0-50298 GCF_047200695.1 Streptomyces callyspongiae | reverse complement strand
GGCCGTGGAGTTCTACGCGAACAACTCCTCCGACCCGGGCGACTACCTCGTCGGCGAGAAGATCGACATCTTCGGCAACGGCGAGCCGCTGCGCTACATGGACGAGCCCAGCAAGGACGGCAGCTCGCTCGACTACTGGTCCTCCGGCGCCGGCAACTCCGACGTGCACTACTCGTCCGGCATCGCCAACCACTTCTTCTACCTGCTCTCCGAGGGTGACGGGCAGAAGACCGTGAACGGCGTGACCTACGACAGCCCGACCTACGACGGGCTGCCGGTGACCGGCATCGGCATCGGCAAGGCCGAGAAGATCTGGTTCAAGGCCCTCTCCGAGAAGATGGTCTCCAGCGAGTCCTTCGCACAGGCCCGGACCCACACCGTCGAGGCCGCCGCCGAGCTGTACGGCACCGACAGCCCCGAGCAGCTGGCCGTCGAGAACGCCTGGGCCGCCGTCAACGTCGGCGACCGTCCCGGCGGCTCCGGCGACCCGGGCGCGGACTTCGAGAACACCACCGACGTCTCCATCCCGGACGCCGGTGCGGCCGTGACCTCCTCGATCGCCGTGAGCGGTGTCGGCGGCAACGCTCCCAGCGACCTGAAGGTCAGCGTCGACATCAAGCACACCTACCGCGGTGACCTGGTGATCGACCTGGTCGCTCCCGACGGCACCTCCTACCGCCTGAAGGACAGCGCCTTCGACTCGGCCGACGACGTGAACACCACGTACACGGTCGACGCCTCCTCGGAGAGCGCAGACGGCACCTGGAAGCTGCGCGTCCAGGACGTCTACAGCTACGACACGGGCTACATCGACAGCTGGGGCCTGACCTTCTGAGCGAAGGTCCACCCCACCTCCGGTGAACGCCGATGAAGGGGGCCGGTTCCGCGGTACGTCCGCGGAACCGGCCCCTCCCCCGTTGGTGCCCACCGGCCCCCGCCGGCCCCGCCGGTGGACTCCCCCTGATGCCTTCCACCCCCTGGTGGGAGGCAGTCACCGGTAGGTACAGAAGACCTCCGCGGTGACGTCGAGGTGACGCCCCGCCAGGCCGGGGGCCGCCGTCACCCCGAACTCGGTGCGGTCGAGTCGCGTCGTGGCCCGTACGGTGAAGCCGTCCGGCCCGGAGACGGTGTACTCCCGGATCTCCAACCGGACCGGACGGGAGACGCCCAGCACCGTGAGGCCACCGGACACTCCGGCCTCGTCCACCCGCTCCGAGGAGAAACGGAAGACCGGGTGCCGGTCGGTGTCCAGGAACTTCGCCGACCGCACGTCGCGATCCCTGCGGGGATTGCCGGTGCGGAAGCTTCCGGCGTCGATCTCGACTTCGATGCAGGAGTCCTGCAGCGGTTCGGCCACGTCCACCGTGCCGGACCGGAGGGCGAACGTGCCCCGGACCGGCAGCAGGCCGAAGAGGTGCCGGCCCGCGAACCCGATGCGCGACCTTTCGGTGTCGATCGCGCAGCGGCCGAGCCGGGGGCGCTTCGTGGTGGATCCTCCGTGAGCGTTCATGTCCTCGAGGACACCACCGGCCGGCGGGTCGGCGACAGAGCAGGACGTCGCGTCCCGCACCGACGAACGGCCCGGCGCCACCGGGCACCCCCTCCTTTCGTAGGGCCCGGCACCCTACGACCGTCCCGGGTTCCCCCGCGCCCGGGCCGCGGCGCGGCGAAGGTGCCCTACCGTGAGCGGCATGAGAGCAGCGGCGTGGCACCAGCGCCACCACCTGGCCACCGATCTGGCGCTCGCGGTCCTCTTCGCGGCACTGGACACCGCGACCACCCTGGCCGGAGCGACCTGGTGGCCCGCGGCCCCGTCGCCGACGGCGTGGGCACTGCTCGCCGTGCAGGCGGCCGCCTGCCTCGGCCTGGTGTGGCGCCGACGCGCACCGATACTGGTCGTGGGCGTCCTCGCTGCCTTCACCCTGACGGTGACCCTGCTGATCTCCCCGCTGGGCCTGATCGTGCCGCAGACGCCCGGCAATCTGTGGATGCCGTACGCCACGGTGCTCGCCGCCTACAGCCCGATGCTGTACTGCGCCGACCGGCGTACGGCCCTCCTGTCGCTCGGCGTGCTCGCGGTGATCGTCTCCCGCGTGTGGGAGTGGTCCTTCCCGGTCACCGTCGTCGGGCTGCTCAGTGTCACCGTCGGCCCGCTGCTGGCGCTGTACTTCGACGCACGGCGACGGCTGGTGCGCGCCCTCACCGAACGGGCGGAGCGCGCCGAACGGGAACGCCATCTCCTCGCCGAGCAGGCCCGTGCCGAGGAGCGCGCCCGCCTCGCCGGAGAGATGCACGACGTCGTGACGCATCGACTCAGTCTCATGGTCCTGCAGGCCGGAGCCTTGGGCGTGACCAGCTCCGACACCGCTGTGCGGCAGATCGCCGAGGAACTCCGGGCCGGCGGGTGCCAGGCGTTGGAGGAACTGCGGGACCTGGTGGGTGTGCTCCGGACTCCCCGGGAGGTGGCCGTCTCACCCACCGATGCGGACTTCGCCCAGTTGATCGAGGAATCCAGGTCCGTCGGCCTCACCGTGGAGCTCCGCCAGGAGGGCGACCGTTCGCTGGCGTCGCCCGTGGTGGGCCGCACCGCCTACCGCATCGTGCGGGAGGCACTGACCAACGTGCGCAAGCACGCGCCCGGAGCGGAGGTGACGGTGCAGGTCCACTACGGGGACTCGCGGGTACGCCTCAGTGTGCACAACACCCCGGCGGTCCAGGACCCCGCACGCAGCGGCCTGGCCGCGACCGGCTCCGGCTCGGGCATCGCGAGCCTGCGGCAGCGTGTCGAGCTGGTCGACGGGGAGTTGCGGGCGGGCAGCTCGCCGGACGGCGGCTTCCGGCTCGAGGCGGTCCTGCCTGCCTTCGTGGCGACGGCGGAAGCGGCGGTGTGACGGTGGTCCGGGTAGTGGTCGTGGACGACGAACCGATGGTGTGCCGGCTGCTGCGCACCATCCTCGACTCCGCCGACGACATCGAGGTCGTCGGCGAGGCGCACGACGGCGCGGCCGGTGTGGAGGCGGTGCGCCGCCACCGGCCTGACGTCGTGCTGATGGACCTGCGGATGCCGGGCACCGACGGTCTCACCGCCATCGACGCCCTCGGCCGGGACACCGACCCGCCGGCCGTGGTGGTCCTGACGACGTTCGACGCCGACACCTACGTGCGGCGTGCGCTGCGGGCCGGTGCCGTGGGCTTCCTGGTCAAGTCGACTCCGCCGGAGGAGTTGATCGGGCTGGTACGGGTGGCCGCGGAGGGCCACACCGTGCTCTCCGCGGCCGCCGCCCGCCGGCTGGTGGCCGGCCCGGACGACCAGGACGCCCGTCGGGCGCGGGCGCGGCGCCTGGTCGCCTCGCTCACGGAGCGGGAGCAGGAGGTGCTGTCGGGCCTCGGCGAGGGGCTGTCCAACGGGCGGATCGCGGCGCGGCTCCACCTCTCCGAGGCCACCGTCAAGGGGCACGTGTCCCGCGTGCTGGACAAGCTGGGCTGCCGGAACCGCACCCAGGCCGGGTTGACCGCGCGGGACGCCGGCATGACGGAACGCTGAGCACCTCAGCGCAGCAGCACTCCCGGCGCGGCGCGGGGGTCCGTCCCGTCCGGGGCCGCGGGAGCCGCCACCAGGCCCAAGTCGGCCGGCACCGGCAGCAGCGGGTGGGCGGGCAGCACGCGGACCGTGTAGCCGAACGAACCGGTGCGGTCCAGCGCCAGCGGGCCCTGGAACGTCCAGCGGCCCTCCATGTCCGGTCCGCCGTCGGGCTTGAGCACCACTCGCACGGTGTCCGGATCGACGAGGGCATCGGAGTCGTCCACCCGCCCGGCGACAGCCTGCACCTCCACCTCGTCCGGGGTGAGCGCCCCCAGGGCCACACGGACCCTGACCGTCAGCGAACCGCCGAGTTCCAGCGAGGAGTTCTCGGCCCCCGCACCGGCGTGCTCCACCCGGTCCACCGCGACGCGCGGCCACTCGCGGCGCACCCGGGCCTTCCACTCCGCCAGACGTCCCGCGGCGGGACCGTCCAGCGCCCGGTGGGCGCGGGCCGCCGGGACGTAGAGGCGTTCCACGTACTCCCGCACCATGCGGTCGGCCGGAACCTTCGGGCCGAGGCGGCCCAGGGTCTGCCGCACCATGTCGATCCACCGGCCGGGCAGGCCGTCACCGGCCACGCCGCGGTCGTAGAAGCACGGTGCCACACGGTCCTGCACGAGGCGGTAGAGCGCGTCCGCCTCGATGTCGTCGCGCCGTTCGTCGTCCGCGGCGGCCTGTCCGTCCGCGGTGGGAACGGCCCACCCGAAGTCCGGCTCGTACCACTCGTCCCACCACCCGTCGAGGACCGACAGGTTGAGGCAGCCGTTGAGGGCGGCCTTCATCCCGGAGGTGCCGCACGCCTCCAGGGGGCGCAGCGGATTGTTCAGCCAGACGTCGCACCCGTGGTACAGCTTCTGCGCCATGGCCATCCCGTAGTCGGGGAGGAAGACGATGCGGTGGCGCACCCGCGGGTCGTCCGCGAAGCGGACCAGGTCCCGGATGAGGCGCTTGCCGCCGTCGTCGGCGGGGTGGGCCTTCCCCGCGACGACGATCTGCACCGGCCGGGTGGGGTGCAGCAGCAGACGGGTGAGGCGCTCCGGGTCGCGGAGCATCAGCGTGAGCCTCTTGTAGGAGGGCACGCGCCGGGCGAAACCGATGGTGAGCACGTCCGAGTCGAGCACGCCGTCGATCCACCCCAGTTCGGCGCGTGCGGCGCCCCGGCGGCACCACGAGGCATGGAGCCGCTCCCGGACCTCGTGCACCAGCTGTTCCCGCAGGGCGCGGCGCATCTCCCACAGTTCGGCGTCGGAGCGGCGGTGCGGGTCTGCGGGGACGCGTTCCGAGCGCCAGGTCGGCGCGTGGACGCCGTTGGTGACGGAGGTGACGGGCACTTCCGCGGGGTCGAACCCGGGCCAGAGCCCGGCGAACATCTCGCGGCTGACCCGTCCGTGGAGCGTGCTGACGCCGTTGGCCCGCTGGGCCAGCCGCAGGCCCATGACGGCCATGTTGAACAGGGTGGGGTCGCCGCCGTCGTAGGTCTCGCGGCCGAGTGCGAGGACCTGGTCGGCGTCGATGCCGGGGAGTTCGCCGTCCTCACCGAAGTGGCGGGCGACCAGATCGCGGTCGAAGCGGTCGATGCCCGCCGGCACGGGCGTGTGGGTGGTGAAGACGGTGCCCGCCCGTACGGTCTCCAGGGCGGCGTCGAACCCGGCACCGTCCGCGACACGTTCCCGGATGCGTTCCAGGCCGAGGAACCCGGCGTGGCCCTCGTTGGTGTGGAACACCTCCGGGGCCGGGTGGCCGGCGACCCGGCAGTAGGCCCGGACGGCACGGACGCCGCCGATGCCCAGGAGCATCTCCTGGAGCAGCCGGTGTTCGCTGCCTCCTCCGTAGAGGCGGTCGGTCACCTCGCGTTCGGCGGGCTCGTTGCCCTCCACGTCGGAGTCGAGCAGCAGCAGCGGCACCCTGCCCACCTGCGCGATCCACACCTGGGCCGCCAGCTGACGCCCTCCGGTGAGCGTCAGTTCGACGCGGGCCGGGGTGCCGTCCTCCTCGCGGAGTTTCTCGAGCGGCAGCTCGTCCGGGTCGATGACGGGGTAGTGCTCCTGCTGCCAGCCCTCGCGGGAGAGGCTCTGGCGGAAGTAGCCGTGCCGGTAGAGAAGACCGACGCCGATCAGCGGCACACCGAGGTCGCTCGCGGATTTCAGGTGGTCGCCCGCGAGGATGCCCAGACCGCCGGAGTACTGCGGCAGGGCGCTGGTGATACCGAACTCCGGGGAGAAGTACGCCACGGCGCGGGGGGTTTCTCCGCCTGCGCGCTGGTACCAGCGCGGCTCGGTGAGGTAGTCCTGCAGGTCACCCGCGGCGACGGCGAGCCGCCGCAGGAAGCCGCGGTCGGCTGCCAGTTCCGACAGTCGCTCGGCCGACAGGGAGCCGAGCGCCCGGACCGGGTCCGTGGCGGTGGTGTCGCCCGGCTGCGGGGCCGCGGTCCCGAACAGCGCGCGGGTGTCGGCGTGCCAGGACCAGCGCAGGTTGCGGGCGAGGTCGTGCAGCGCACTCAGGGCATCGGGGAGGACGGGACGTACCGAAAAGCGACGAATTGCCTTCACACCGTGACGGTACCCGTGGGCGGGCCCGTGCTCCGGCAGCCTGCACGCCCGCCGTTCGGGTGATGCGCGTCGACGGCACCGGCACCGGGCACGTCGCTGCGCCGGCGGAAGCTGCGGTCGTTCCGGCCCCTGCCCGTCGCCCGCAGGGTCCGGGAGCGCCCGAACCCTGGGCGACGAAGAGGTCGACGACGGCCTCCGGGGGGCGTGTCAGCCGGCCTTGGTGAGACGGTACTCGGTGGTCGGGAACCCGGCGTTGGCGCTGCACAGGTTGCTGCTGCGCGAGGCCGTCCAGTTCCAGCCGGTCGGCACCAGGCAGGCCCACATGCCTTCCGAGGGGGCGACGACGTTGTAGCTCATGCCGTTCGGCACCCCGCACCCGGCGTCCCAGGTCTTCCAGTTGTAGGTCATACCGGGAGGCACGGAGCACTGCCACGCCGCCTGGGCCGGTCCGGCCGTCGCCAGGCTCAGGCCGCCTGCCATCAGTGTGGTCAAGGTCGCCGCGGTCAGCGCCTTGCGCATCTTGCCCATGATTCGCTCTCTCAGCCGAGGGTGGCGCCGCTCGCCACCGGGAGACCACATCGGAGCAGGCGGCGGGCGCGTCCACAAGGTTCTCCCGTGCAACCGGAGCCGGAGCACCGGAACTCCTCCCACCCGGGCAACCGGGAACCGAGCTTCTTCCCAACCGGTCACTGTTCGCTCCCGGTGCCGCCTCTGCACCCTGGAGGATCGACCGTGCCGCCGCACGATCCCGGTGGTGCGTATCGGCAGCATGCCGACTACGCTTGCTCCGCGTCGCCGGGCCGTGCTGGGCTGCCGGCTCGCAGGGACCGTTCCGCCGGAGCGGTGGAGCGCGGGGAGCGACGATGGGTGATACGGCCTTCTTCGGGCGCCTCACTGCACGACGGGACGCCACTGCCGTCGCGATCCGCGACGAACTGATCCGTCACGTGCCCTCCTACGGCGCGCAGTCGGCGACACAGCAGTCGCTGCTGCTGCGCGAGGTGCACCAGACGTGGCGCCCGGTTCTGGACCGTGCCGCGAGCGACGAGCCGCTGGACGAGCAGGATCTGGCGGTCTACCGCTCCCTGGCCCGCACCCGGGCGCTGCAGGCCTTCCCCTTCGCCGACTTCCGTTCCGGTTTCGAGGTCGCGCACACCGCCGGCCTGCGGGAGTGCCTCGCTCTCGCCGAACCGGGAGACACCGTGCATCCGGTGGCCTTCACCCGGTGGGGAGTCCGTGAGCTGCCCCGTGTCCTGGACGCCGTCACGGAGAGCTACCTGGAGGCGTGTCGGCAGAGGGGGAGGCGGTCGGCCGCCCGTGAACTGCTCCTCGAGGCTTTGCTGGCGGGCCGCCGCCCGGCGGGTACATCTCCTCCGCCTGCTGGATACCTGATCCTGCTGTACCGGCCGGTGCCGGCGGACAGGCCCCGCCTCGACGGCCGGCAGACCGCGGCCGAGCAGGTGTTGCTGAAGTCGGAGGGTGCGCTCTGGCGCGGCGGCCCCTCCGTGGGTGGAATGACCCTGCTGGTGCCGGTGGAGGATCGTCCGGCGATTGCGCGGAAGACTGCGGCGGATCTGACGGAGGCGCTCGCAGAGGTCTGGGGGCACCGGCTGCGCGTGGCAGAGGCGTACGCCCCGACCGTGGGGGACATTCCGGCGGCCCACCACGAGGCCCGCCGTACCCTCGTGCTGGTCTGCGCGGCACCCGACGCGGAGAGCCGTCCGTACCGGGCCGAGGAGTTCCTGGTCGAGCTCGCCCTGGCCCGTCAGCCGGACATCCGGAAGCAGCTGACCCGCCTTCTCGAACCGCTCCGGAGCGGTACCGACCTGCGGCACACTCTCGAGGTTCTCTTCGACTGCGGCCTGGACCGCGGGCGGACCGCCGAGGCGCTGCACCTGCACCGGCGATCCCTCACCTACCGGCTGCAGCGCATCAGGCAGCTCAGCGGCTTCGACCCGACGACGGCCCACGGCATACAGGTCCTTCGGGCGGCGCTGAGCGCCGCCCGTCTCGCTCGGGACGAGTGACCCGGCGGCGTACGCGGCGCTCGGTGCTTCGTCGCCCTTGACGAAGCACCGAGCGGCACGGCCCTACCGGCCCGACGATGGGCTCATGCCTGCCGGGCCCCGGGCCGGCCGTCCTCGACGACCCACTTCGCGCGGGTGCGCACCGGGGCTCCGGGGCTGGTGACGTAGTCGACGACGCGGTTCTCGGCGGTCCATTCGGTGGGCGTGACGACGTTGCGCACGTAGCCGCGGCGCCGGTTGATGAAGCGGATGTGCGGATTCTCCTCGTACTGCGTGGCGTCGCCGGGCCAGTTCTCTACGCCGTCGCCGCCGCTGGAGATCGAGGTGCCGACGAGTTCCGTGGCCACGGTCGCGGAGGACGGGTCGTCGAAGTCGGCCTTGACGTCGTTGACGTACGAGGCGTGGACGTCACCGGTGATGATCACGGGGTTCGTGGTGGCGGGGGCGGCGAGGCGGTCGCGGACCTGCTCCCGCTCGACGTAGTAGCCGTCCCAGGCGTCGTTGCTGAACTCGGTGGCGGCGCCCGTGACGAAGTCGCGCTGCGAGAAGAAGACCTGCTGCGCGAGGACGTTCCACTGCGCGGTGGGGCCGGCCAGGTTGCCCAGCAGCCATTCCTTCTGACGGCTGCCGAGGATCGTGCGGGAGGGGTCCTTGCGATCGACGTCCTCCACCTGGTCGCTGCGGTACTGGCGGGTGTCGAGGACGTGGAGGTCGAGCAGGTGGCCGAAGGTGAGGCGGCGGAACATCTGCACGTCGGGTCCTACCGGGCGCTGGGAGCGCCGGAGCGGCATGTGCTCGTAGTAGGACCGGAAGGCGCGGGCCCGGCGCAGCAGGAACACCTCGGGGTCGGTACCGGAATCGGAGTCGTCGTCCGCCCAGTTGTTCTCGACCTCGTGGTCGTCGAAGACGGGGACCCAGGGGAAGGCGGCGTGGGCGGCCCTCAGGTCGGCGTCGGTCTTGTGCTGGGCGTGCCGGATCCGGTAGTCGGCCAGCGACCAGGTCTCGGTCGCGGGCAGGTGGCCGCGACCGATCTCCCCCTGGGCGGGCCCCTCGTAGATGTAGTCCCCCAGGAAGGCCACCAGGTCGAGGTCCTCCTCGGCGAGGTGGCGGTGGGCGGTGTAGTACCCGGCGGGATAGTTCTGGCAGCTGGCGAACGCGAAGGCGAAGCGGTCGACCCGGGTTCCGGGGGCAGGAGCCGTGCGGGTCCGGCCGACGGGGCTGAGCTCACCGGCGGCGCGGAAGCGGTAGAAGTAGTCGGCCCCGGGGCGCAGTCCGTTCGCCTCGGCGTGCACGGCATGGGCGCCCTCGGTGCCGGCGGTCTCCACGCCCTCGGCGACGATCCGCCGGAAGTGTTCGTCCTCGGCGACCTGCCACTGGACCGGCACGGAGCGGTCCGGCATGCCGCCGAGGCCGTCCGCGGCCAGCGGTTCCGGGGCCAACCGGGTCCACAGCACGACGCCGTGCGGCAGCGGATCCCCGGAGGCGACGCCGAGTGTGAACGGGTCGCGCACCGGTTTCGCGCCCCTCCGGGTGGCGGCGCGGGCGCTGGGGACTGCGAGCGAGGAGGCGGCGAGCGCGCCGGCGGCCCCGGCGGTGAGCAGGTTTCGGCGGGAAAGGGACGGTCGGGACTGTGACGCTCTGCGGGACAGGGACATCTGCGGCCCTCCGGTCGTGGGTCGGTCGGCCCGCCCATCGGTGCGTGACGGGGCTGCGCACCATCAGGTCATGCGCGGCTGACCCCTCCGTCACGGGCGCGTGAACGGGCTCCCTCGACCTGGCTGCGTGCACGTTGCGCGTCCCGTTACGCACCCTGGGTTGTCCAGCCTTCTTTTCGGACTGTCTTTCTGATGGCGCGTCATCTGCGACGGTGGGTCCCCGCGCCGCCCGTACGAGCACCTCCCGACGGCCGGATCCCACTCCGACGGCCGACCTGCCGCCACTCGCCCGCCGGAACCACGCCCGCATCACCCGAAGGGATGAAGCGGTGGCGCGCGAGAAGTCGCGCAACCTCGCGGGCTCCTACGCAGCGGATAGAAAAGGCAAATGCCCTCATACGCCCGCAGAATCCCCAGGTGACTCCATGATCGGACGCATCCCCGTGCTGGATGTCCAACCCCTCGTCGACTGCGGGCGGCGCCCCGCCCGGGCCGTCGTGGGCGAGACGTTCACCGTCTCCGCCACCGTCTTCCGCGAGGGGTACGAAGCGGTGGGAGCCAACGTCGTGCTGCGTGACCCCGCGGGACGTCAGGCCCCGTGGACTCCGATGAGGGAGCTCGCGCCGGGCAGCGACCGGTGGGGGGCCGAGGTCGCCCCCGACGCCGAGGGCCGCTGGACCTACCTGGTCGAGGCCTGGAGCGACCCGCTGGAGAGCTGGCGCAGGTGCGCCCGCGTCAAAGTGCCCGCCGCGCTGGACGTCGAGCTGACCCTGTCCGAGGGCGCCGAGCTCCACGAACGCGCGGCTGCCGGAGTGCCGAAGAACGACGGTCGGTCCGTCGTACTGGCAGCGGTCGACGCGCTGCGCGACCCGAAACGCTCCGGGGCTGCACGGCTCGCCGCCGCGCTGGCCCCCGAGGTGGTGGAGGTACTGGGCCGCCACCCGCTGCGGGAACTGGTCT
The DNA here is from genome assembly GCF_047200695.1 of Streptomyces callyspongiae. Taxonomy (NCBI): domain Bacteria; kingdom Bacillati; phylum Actinomycetota; class Actinomycetes; order Kitasatosporales; family Streptomycetaceae; genus Streptomyces; species Streptomyces callyspongiae. The sequence continues at coordinate 39,524 of NZ_JBJZOM010000027.1, read as the reverse complement.
CCACCTCGCTCTCGCACGCCCTCCAGGTGGAACGCCGACGGGCGGCGTACGGCTCGTGGTACGAGATGTTCCCCCGCTCGGAAGGCGCTCGGCTCCGGGACGGGCTGCCGCCCGCCCCGGGAACGCTGCGCACCGCGGCGGACCGGCTGCCCGCCGTCGCCGCCATGGGATTCGACGTCGTGTATCTGCCACCCGTCCACCCCATCGGCACCTCCTACCGCAAGGGCCCGAACAACGCACTGGCCGCGGGACCGCACGATGTCGGGTCGCCCTGGGCCATCGGCTCCCCCGACGGCGGCCACGACGCCCTCCACCCGGACCTGGGCACCTTCGCCGACTTCGACCACTTCGTGCAGCGGGCGCGGGAGCTGCGCATGGAAGTGGCGCTCGACTTCGCGCTGCAGTGCTCCCCGGACCATCCGTGGGTGCACAAGCATCCGCAGTGGTTCCGGCACCGGGGCGACGGCACCATCGCGTTCGCGGAGAACCCGCCCAAGAAGTACCAGGACATCTATCCGCTCTGCTTCGACGTCGACTTCCGCGGGCTGGTGCGCGAGACCCTCCGCGTGCTGCGCTTCTGGATGGAGCACGGTGTGCGGATCTTCCGGGTGGACAACCCCCACACCAAACCGGTGGTGTTCTGGGAGAAGGTCATCGGTGACGTGGGCCGCACCGACCCGGACGTGATCTTTCTGGCGGAGGCCTTCACCCGGCCCGCCATGATGCACACCCTGGCCAAGGTCGGCTTCCAGCAGTCGTACACCTACTTCACCTGGCGGAACAGCAAGCAGGAGCTCACCGAGTACCTGACGGAGCTCACCGGCGCGTCCGCCGCCTACATGCGGCCGAACTTCTTCGTCAACACCCCGGACATCCTCCATGCCTACCTGCAGGAGGGCGGCCGCGCCGCGTTCGAGGTCCGCGCCGTGCTGGCCGCGACGCTCTCCCCGTCCTGGGGTGTCTACGCGGGGTACGAGCTCTGCGAGAACACCCCGGCGGCGCCCGGCAGCGAGGAGTACCTGGACTCGGAGAAGTACCAACTGCGGCCGCGCGACTGGGAGGCCGCCGAGCGATCGGGCCGCACCATCTCCCCGCTGATCACCGCGCTCAACCGGCTGCGCCGCCGTCACCCGGCGCTGCAGCAACTGCGCGACCTGCACTTCCACGAGACGGACAACGAGCACGTGATCGCGTACTCGAAGCAGGCACGTGTACCGGGGAGCGAGCACGAGTCCACCACCGACACCGTCCTGGTGGTGGTCAATCTCGATCCCCACCGCGGCCACGAGGCCACGGTGTCCCTGAACACGGCGGTGCTCGGTCTGCCCTCCCCCGGGGACGGCGGCCCCACCGCGACCTTCCCGGTGCGCGACGAGCTCACCGGCGAGACCTACCACTGGGGCAGGGAGAACTACGTACGACTGGAACCGGGTCGGAGTCCGGCACCGGCGCACGTCTTCTCCCTGCGACCGTCCCCGTCGACCGGAGGGTCACCCACCACATGAGCGTCAACGAGCCCGTACCCGACACCTTCGAGGACACCCCCGCCCGGGACCGCGACCCGCAGTGGTTCAAACGCGCGGTCTTCTACGAGGTGCTCGTACGCTCCTTCCAGGACAGCAACGGCGACGGCATCGGCGACCTGAAAGGCCTCACCTCGCGGCTCGACTACCTGCAGTGGCTGGGCGTCGACTGCCTCTGGCTGCCGCCCTTCTTCAAGTCGCCCCTGCGTGACGGGGGATACGACGTCGCCGACTACACCGCCGTGCTGCCGGAGTTCGGGGACGTGGCGGACTTCGTCGAGTTCGTCGACAACGCCCACCAGCGCGGCATGCGCGTCATCATCGACATGGTCATGAACCACACCAGCGACCAGCATCCGTGGTTCCAGGAGTCGCGCAACGATCCCGACGGCCCCTACGGCGACTACTACGTCTGGGCGGACGACGACAAGCAGTACGCCGACGCCCGGATCATCTTCGTCGACACCGAGTCCTCCAACTGGACCTTCGACCCCGTGCGCCAGCAGTACTACTGGCATCGCTTCTTCTCCCACCAGCCGGACCTCAACTACGAGAACCCGACGGTGCAGGAGGAGATGATCTCCGCACTCCGGTTCTGGCTGGATCTCGGGATCGACGGCTTCCGTCTCGACGCGGTGCCGTACCTGTACGCGGAGGAGGGCACCAACTGCGAGAACCTCCCTGCCTCGCACGCGTTCCTCAAACGGGTGCGGGCGGAGATCGACGAGCACTATCCCGACCGGGTGCTCCTCGCCGAGGCCAATCAGTGGCCGGAGGACGTCGTCGACTACTTCGGGGACTTCGCCGAGGGCGGCGACGAATGCCACATGGCCTTCCACTTCCCCGTGATGCCGCGGATCTTCATGGCCGTGCGCCGGGAGTCGCGCTACCCCGTCTCGGAGATCCTCGCCAAGACCCCTCGGATCCCGTCCGGCTGCCAGTGGGGCATCTTCCTGCGCAACCACGACGAGCTGACGCTGGAGATGGTGACGGACGAGGAACGCGACTACATGTACGCCGAGTACGCCAAGGACCCGCGGATGCGGGCGAACATCGGCATCCGGCGGCGGCTGGCCCCGCTGCTGGACAACGACCGCAACCAGATCGAGCTGTTCACCGCCCTGCTGCTGTCACTGCCCGGTTCGCCGATCCTGTACTACGGCGACGAGATCGGCATGGGCGACAACATCTGGCTCGGCGACCGGGACGCGGTCCGGACTCCGATGCAGTGGACGCCCGACCGCAATGCCGGCTTCTCCACCTGCGACCCCGGCCGCCTGTTCCTACCGGCGATCATGGACCCGGTGCACGGCTACCAGGTCACCAGCGTCGAGGCAGCGATGAGCTCACCGTCCTCCCTGCTGCACTGGACACGGCGCATGGTGGAGGTCAGGAAGCAGAACCCCGCGTTCGGGCTGGGCACCTACACCGAACTGCCCTCCACGAACCCGGCGGTGCTGGCCTTCCTCCGTGAGTGGGAGGACGACCTGGTGATGTGCGTCCACAACTTCTCGCGGTTCGCGCAGCCGACGGAACTCGATCTGAAGAAGTTCGACGGCCGCATGCCGGTGGAGCTGGTGGGCGGGGTGCGCTTCCCGCCGATCGGTGAGTGGCCCTACCTGCTGACCCTGGCCGGCCACGGCTTCTACTGGTTCCGGTTGCACCCCCGGCCCGCCGGTGCCACAGCTCCGAAGCCCTCCCAGGCCGAGGCCTCGGCACGTGCCGAGGTGGAAGCAGCCGCCCGCGCCCACGCCGCCCCGGCCGCGGCGCCCCCGAACCTCTGACCCGCACCGCGGCGCCCTCCCGACCACCGTGGCGGGGCGCCGCGGCCACCTTCCGCCCTCAGCCGAGCGGCGGACCCGCGGGCGACACGGCCCGCGCCGAGGGACAGCGGGTACCGCTGTACGGGACACTCACCCCGTATCGTGCGTTTCGGTGAAAGGACGACATGCCGGACAGAACTGCGTCACTGACCGCACCGACCGGCCGTAGTGCGTCGCACGAACGCGGCACCGAGCTGCTGCGCTCCCTCGCCCCGGCACTGACCGACTGGCTGCCCAGGCAACGCTGGTTCGCCGGACGAGGACGCCGGCCCGGCGCTCTCACCCTGGTAGCCGCCACCGAACTGCTGCCGCTGCCCGACACCCGGGGCGACCGCGGCGCGGCAGGCCCCGCGTCCACTCCCGGTCTGCTGCACCTCCTCGTGCGAGCCGCGCCTCCGGCGGATCACCGGGGCGAGGACGACGCAGCCGACTGCTATCAACTCCTGCTGGGAGTACGGCAGGTGCTGCCACCGGACTTCGCGAACGCCCGCATCGGGAGCCCGGCGGCCGGACCGCTGTGCGGCCTCACCGTGTACGAGGCACTGCACGATCCACGACTCGCCGCGGTCCTGCTGGAGCGACTCCGCGTCCCGGGACGCTTCGGCCCGCTGCGCTTCGCACACGGCCCCGGGGCCGCGGCCCCCGCAGGCCTGCCGGGGCGGCCGCTCGACACCGACCAGTCCAACTCGTCGGTCGTGTTCGGCACGTCCCACATCCTGAAACTCTTCCGCCGAGTCGGCCCCGGAGTGAATCCGGATCTCGAACTGCCGCTCGCCCTGAGCCGCCAGGGCTGCGACCGCGTCCCCGTCCCCACCGCGTGGTTCGAGACGGCCGATCCGGAGGGCCGCGGCGCGTCACTCACCCTCGGCGTCCTCCAGCCCTACCTTGCGGACGGCGACGACGGCTGGCAGTTCGCGCTGCGCACGCTCGCCGACCGTGCCGACTTCACCGGCCCCGCCCACCGCCTGGGCGGCACCACCGCCCAGGTGCACGCCGGCCTGGCCGAAGCCTTCCCGGCCACCGTCCTCGACGGGGACCGGCTCCGGCGGACCGCCGCCGCCATGACGGCCAGGCTGGAGGACGCGGCACGCGCCGTGCCCGCCCTGCGCCCGCACCGCGACGGAGTGCAGGCGGCGTTCACCGCACTGGCCGGCCTGGCAGACGCCGGGCAGTACCGGTCCGCGCAGCGGATCCACGGCGACCTCCACCTCGGCCAGACCCTCCACACACCCGACGGCCGGTGGACCCTGATCGACTTCGAGGGCGAGCCCGCCCGCCCCCTCGCCGAGCGACGCACACCGCAACCGGCCGTGCGGGACGTCGCCGGCATGCTGCGGTCGTTCGACTACGCGGCCGCCTGCCGCCCGACGGACACGCGGCCGGGTGCACAGCACGACTCCTGGGCGCAGGAATGGGCGACGGCCGCCCGAGCCGCGTACTGCGCCGGCTACGCCGCCATCACGGGCACCGACCCGCGTGAGGACGCCGTGCTGCTGCGGGCGTTCGAGACCGACAAGGCCGTCTACGAGGTGCTCTACGAGGCGCGCCACCGCCCGGAATGGTTGCCCGTCCCACTGGCCGCGATCCGCCGCCTGGCCGCGGCTCCCTCCGCCCCGTGACCCGCCGCGGGCTCCCCGCCGTGGCGCCCCCACGCCCACTCCGACCCGCCCGGGAGGCCGCACCGTGAGATCCCGTCCCGACCGCCCCCTCGACTCCTCCGCCGCTTCTGCCACCCCGACAGTCCCGCAGCACGGCAGCACGGTGACCGGCGGCCAGGCCGCGCTGTTCGCCGCCGCGGCGCACAGCGCGGCCACGCTGCCGACCGCGCCGCCGGGCCACCGCGGCACCGCGGCCGGAAGCTCCGCCGGGCTGCGGCAGCCGGAGCCGCTCTCCGGCCGGGAGCGGGAGCAGCTGCTCGACGGCGGGCATTACGACCCGCACGCGCTGCTCGGCGCCCACCAGGAGCGCGGCGGTTACGTGGTCCGGGTGCTGCGCCCGTTCGCCCGGTCCGTCACGCTCCTCGCCACCGGGCTGCGGACCGAACTGCGCAGCGAGGGCGGCGGCCTGTTCTCCGGACTGCTGCCGATCCCCGAGCTCCCCGCCTACGAACTCCTCGTGCGCTACGGCGATTCCCCCTCGACAGCGAGCGAGGTGAGGACGCAGGACCCGTACTGCTTCCTGCCCTCGCTCGGCGAACTCGACCTGCACCTGATCTCGGAGGGCCGCCACGAACAGCTGTGGCAGGCGCTGGGGGCCCACCCGATCACGCACGAGGGCGTCGCCGGAACCCGGTTCACCGTGTGGGCCCCGAACGCGCGGGGCGTACGGCTCGCCGGCGACTTCACCAGCTGGGACCCCACCGCACACCCCATGCGATCGCTGGGCTCCAGCGGGGTGTGGGAGCTGTTCGTGCCCGGTGTGGGCGAGGGCACGCTGTACAAGTTCGAGGTGATCGGGCACGACGGCTCGCGCTCCCTGCGCGCCGACCCGATGGCCCGCCGCACGGAATGCCCTCCCGCGACCGCCTCCGTGGTCACCGCCTCCCACCACCGGTGGCAGGACGCCGAGTGGCTGGCACAGCGGCGGGACACGGAGTGGCACACCGCCCCGCTGTCCGTGTACGAGGTGCACCTGCCCTCGTGGCGGCCCGGTCTGACGTACCGCGAACTGGCCGAGCAGCTCCCCGCGTACGTGAAGGATCTCGGCTTCACGCACGTCGAGCTGATGCCTGCGGCGGAGCACCCCTTCGGCGGCTCGTGGGGGTACCAGGTCACCGGCTTCTACGCCCCCACCGCACGCATGGGGACCCCGGACGACTTCCGGCTCCTCGTCGACGCCCTGCACCGGGCGGGCATCGGCGTCCTGATGGACTGGGTCGCCGCGCACTTCCCCAAGGACGACTGGGCGCTGGCACGGTTCGACGGCACGCACCTGTACGAGCCCGCCGACCCGTCGCGGGCCGAGCACCCGGACTGGGGAACGCTGGAGTTCGACTACGGACGCCGCGAGGTCCGCAACTTCCTGGTGGCCAACGCCCTGTACTGGTGCGAGGAGTTCCACATCGACGGACTGCGCGTCGACGCCGTGGCCTCCATGCTCTACCTCGACTACTCCCGCGAGGACGGCCAGTGGTCCCCGAACGTCCACGGCGGACGGGAGAACCTGGACGCGGTGGCGTTCCTGCAGGAGATGAACGCGACGCTGTACCGCCGCTGTCCGGGCGTGGTCACCATGGCGGAGGAATCCACGGCCTGGGACGGCGTCACCCGGGCCACGCACCACGACGGCCTGGGCTTCGGCTTCAAGTGGAACATGGGCTGGATGCACGACTCGCTGGTCTACATGTCCAAGGACCCCGTGCACCGCCGCCACCACCACGGCGAGATGACGTTCTCCATGGTCTACGCCTACTCGGAGAACTACGTGCTCCCCATCTCCCACGACGAGGTGGTCCACGGGAAGGGAGCCCTGGTCTCCAAGATGCCCGGGGACTGGTGGCAGCAGCGCGCCAACCACCGCGCGTACCTCGGTTTCATGTGGGGGCACCCTGGCAAGCAGCTGCTGTTCATGGGGCAGGAGTTCGCCCAGGGAGGCGAGTGGTCGGAGGCGACCGGACCGGACTGGTGGCTGCTGGACCCGGCGTACGCGGCCGAACCGGACCACCGCGGGGTACGGGATCTGGTCCGCGACATGAACCGCCTCTACCGCGGGACACCCGCGCTGTGGCAGCGGGACACGGACCCGGCGGGGTTCGCCTGGATCGAGGCCGACGCCCGCGACGACAACGTGTTCGCGTTCCTCCGCTTCGACGGGGCGGGACGGCCGCTGATGGTCGTCTCCCACATGTCCCCCGTCGTCCGCGAGGGAACACGCCTCGGTGTGCCCGCCGTCGCGGGCTCGGACGGCTGGCGGGAGCTGCTCAACACCGATGCTGCCGCCTACGGCGGCAGCGACGTCCGCAACGGGGCCCGGATCGCCGCGGAGCCCGTCCCGGCGCACGGCCGGGACCACTCACTCACGCTCACCCTGCCGCCGCTGTCGACACTCTGGCTCCGCCCGGCCTGACGCCACGTCAGGTCTTGTGCCCGTGCCGGTACGGCGCACCCCTTCCGGGTGGCCGTACCGGCACACGCGTGCCGGGCGCTCCGCGTCAGCCGACCCGCGCCGGCTCCTCCTTCTCGGTGGAGACCGGGTCCCCGCCCTGCTCGGCGTCGTGTGCCGCCCGCCCGGCCGCCTCGTCGCCGGAGTCGAGCTGCGACTCGTCGAACGGCAGCCTCCCGGCGAGCACCTCGGAGGCCCGCTGCCTGTCGATCTCCTTGGTCCAGGTGCCGACGAGCACCGTCGCCACGGCGTTGCCGGCGAAGTTGGTGAGCGCACGGCACTCGCTCATGAAACGGTCGATGCCCACGATGAGGCCGACACCGTCGACCAGGTCGGGCCGGTGGGACTGCAGGCCGCCCGCGAGCGTGGCGAGACCGGCGCCGGTGACGCCCGCCGCCCCCTTGGAGGCGATGACCATGAAGACGAGCAGCGAGATCTGTTCGCCGAGGGCCAGCGGGTTGCCGGTGGCCTCCGCGACGAACAGGGATGCCATCGTCAGGTAGATGGCCGTGCCGTCGAGGTTGAAGGAGTATCCCGTCGGCACCGTGATGCCCACGACGGGCCGGCTGACGCCGAGGTGCTCCATCTTCGCGATCAGGCGCGGCAGCGCCGATTCGGAGGAGGAGGTGGAGAGGATCAGCAGGAACTCCCGGCCCAGGTACTTCAGCAGCGTGAAGATGTTGACGCCGGCGACGAGGCGCAGCACCAGGCCCAGCACGACGAACACGAACAGCAGGCAGGTGGTGTAGAAGCCGAGCATGATCACGGCGAGCGACTTGAGCGCGTCGAGACCGGTCTCGCCGACGACGGCGGCGATGGCGCCGAACGCACCGACCGGGGCGACCCACATGATCATCCAGAGCACGCGGAACACCAGCTTCTGCAGGTGGCCGATGCCCCGCAGGATCGGTTCACCGGCGGTGCCCATGGCCTGCAGCGCGAAGCCGACGAGCATGGCCACCAGCAGGGTCTGCAGCACCTCCTCGCCGGTGAGCGCCGAGAAGAGCGTGGTCGGGATGATGCCGAGCAGGAAGTCCGTGGTGCTGCCACTGCCTCCTTCGGCCTCCGCGGCGCCCGCCTTGGCGGCCTCGGCGGTCAGGTCGAGCCCGGAGCCGGGTTCGAGCAGGTTGCCGACGATCAGGCCGATCGTCAGCGCCACCGTCGACATCACCAGGAAGTAGCCCAGGGCCAGACCGCCGACCGCGCCCACCTTGGCGGCCTTGCGGACCGACCCGATGCCCAGGACGATCGTGCAGAAGATGATCGGGGAGATCATCATCTTGATCAGGCTGACGAAGCCGGACCCGAGCGGCTTGAGCCCGACGGCGAGGTCGGGGGCGGTGAAGCCGACCAGGATGCCGGCCAGCACCGCGGCGATCACGGCGATGTAGAGATAGTGCGTACGGTCCCGCTTGCGCCGGGACTGCGAGGCCGCTGAGGACGCTCCCTCGGTGTCCTGCGGCCGGGTCTCGGACGGCGGCTTCTGGCCTGGCACGTCGACTCCTCGGGGTGTGCGGGCTGTCTGGATCCCGGCGACTATGCACCCCCGGCGTGGCACAGGTCACGGTTGCGTGCATTTCGTGCACGAGAACGGGGGGCGTGCACCGGGCATGCGCTTTCGGAGCCGGCGCGTGCACACTGGCCGACATGCGTGTCCCCCGCCCCCGCAGCCTGGCCGGCCAGCTCTTCGCGATGCAGGTCGTGCTGGTCGCTCTGCTGGTGGCCGGCTGCGCGACCTACGCCTGGGCGAACGACCGCGAGCAGGCGGAGCTGTCGGCTCAGCGGCAGGCCACGGCCACGGCCACGGCCGTGGCGGACTCCCCCTCGGTGCGTGCGGCGATACGCACCGAGAATCCCACGAAGGTGCTGCAGCCGTACGCCGAACGCGTCCGCCGGGACACCGGAGTGACCTTCGTCACCATCATGGATCCCCACGGCACGCGGTGGACGCACCCGACTCCCGAGGAGATCGGGGGCACCTTCGTCGGGCACCGCGGCCCCGCTCTCCGGGGACGCACGTTCCACGAGACCTACACCGGCACGCTCGGACCGTCGGTGCGCGTGGTGACCCCCGTGCGGGACGGCGGGGAGATCGTCGGACTGGTCAGCGCGGGCATCGCGGTGGAGGAGATCAGCGAACAGGTCGGCCGGCAGGTCGGCACGCTCCTGGCCGTGGCCGGACTCGCACTGCTGACCGGCGGCGTCGGCACCTACCTCGTCAACGCCCGGTTGCGGCGCCACACGCACGGCATGAACGCCACCGAACTGAGCCGCATGCGCGACTACCACGAGGCCGCCCTGCACGCCGTGCGCGAGGGGCTGCTGATGCTGGACGGGCAGCGGCGCGTCGCGCTGCTCAACGACGGAGCACGGGAACTGCTGGGCCTGACGGGTGCCGTCGAGGGCGCGGGGGACGGCACCGGACGGGCCACCGGGGTCGTCGGCCGGCACGTGGCGGACCTCGGTCTGCCGCCGGGACTGACGGGGGCCCTGCTGGCGTCCGAGCGGCGGGTCGACGAGGTCCACCTGACCGACGACCGTGTCGTGGTGGTGAACACCTCCCCGGTCTCCGGCGGGGAGCAGCGCGGCACGGTGGTGACGCTGCGGGACCACACCGAACTCCAGGCGCTGGCGGGAGAGCTCGACACGGCGCGCGGCTTCGCAGAGGCGCTCCGCTCGCAGGCCCACGAGGCGGCGAACCGGCTGCACACCGTGATCTCCCTGATCGAACTGGGGCGGACCGGGGAGGCGGTGCGGTTCGCCACGGAGGAGCTCGAACTCGCGCAGGCCCTGACGGACCAGGTCGTGGCGGCCGTCGCGGAGCCCGTTCTGGCGGCGCTGCTGCTCGGCAAGGCGGCACAGGCCAACGAACGGGGCGTGGAGTTGACGCTGACGCCGGAGAGCCGCATCGACGACGGGCTCCTCCCGCCCGAGCTGCCGGCCCGTGATCTGGTCACGGTGGTGGGCAACCTCGTCGACAACGCCGTCGAGGCGTCGGCGCACCCTGCCGGAGCGGCGGAGCAGCCGGCCCGGGTGACGGTCACCGTGCTCGTGCACGAGAAGAGCGGTGGGCACGAACTCCTCGTGCGCGTGACCGACTCGGGCCCCGGCATACCGCGCCAGGACGTGGAGGAGGTCTTCCGGCGCGGCTGGTCGACGAAGGCGCGGGGAGGGGACAGCCGCGGCCTCGGCCTGGCGCTGGTGCGGCAGACCGCCCGCCGTCACGGCGGCGACGCGCTCGCGGCACACGCGGCCTGTGGCGGCGCCGAGTTCACGGTCCGTCTGCCGCTGCGCCCGGTGCCGCAGCCGACCGGGGGCAGCAGATGACGGGGCAGGGCGAGATCCGTGTGCTGGTGGTCGAGGACGATCCCGTCGCGGCCGACGCGCACGCGCTGTACGTCTCCCGGGTTCCCGGGTTCGCGGTCGCCGGCCTCGCGCGGACGCGCGCCGAGGCGGCACGCGCGCTGGAGCGCCTGCGGGTGGACCTGATCCTGCTGGACCTCTACCTGCCGGACGGGCACGGGCTGGCGCTGCTGCGCGCACTGCGGGCATCGGGGCACACCACCGACGTGTTCGCCGTGACCTCGGCACGCGATCTGACGGTGGTGCGGGAGGGTGTCTCGCTGGGCGTCGTGCAGCACGTCCTCAAGCCGTTCACCTTCCCGACGCTCCGTGACCGGCTGTGCCAGTACGCCGAGTTCCGCCACAGCACGGCGGGGAGCGACGGAGCGGGAGAGGCGCACAGCCAGGACGAGGTGGACAAGGCGCTGTCCGCCCTGCGCGCCCCGCGGCCCGTGACGCTGCCCAAGGGCCTCGCGGCGGCGACGCTGGAGGCGGTCACGGCCGCGCTCGGCGAGGCGGGGGACGCGGGGGTGACGGCGGCGGCCGCCGCCGAGCGTCTCGGGGTCAACCGCATCACGGCCCGCCGCTACCTGGAGCACCTCACCGTCACGGGGCAGGCGGAACGGCGGCCGCAGTACGGTCAGGTGGGCAGGCCGGAGTTCCGTTACCGGGCCACGGGGCACGGCACCGGCAGGTGGTGACAGGGGACGTCGGGGCGGTTCAGTGTGCGACGGTGCCGGGCCCGGGCTCCGCACCGTCGATCCACCGGTACACCGACCAGGCCAACGGGTAGCGCCCGGTGGGCGCTCCGGCGTGCACGGGCCGCGGCACCGCCCAGCTCAGCAGCGGCGCCAGGCGGGGGAGCCACTCCTGCTCCTTCCGCAGGGACGGCGCCCCGCCGGGAGTCCGGGGAAGGCGGACCAGGAGGTCGTGGCCCAGCCGGTACATGGTGTTGTCGGTGCCGCCGCCGGTGGGGAACAGCGGCAGACCCGCCCACTGCGGGCACTGCTCCTCCAGCAGTGCCCTGATCAGCGCTTCGTCGACCGGGATCTCGTCCTCGTGAAGTACCACCCGGAGAGTCTCACCGCGGGACGGGCGGCCGCGCCAACGGTTTCCGCACGCACACGCGCACGCGGCCGGACGGGCTGGGTCCTGCGGGTTCTCCGACGTGGATCGGCACGCGCGAGACCCAACGGTTACCCCGACGCGATGTGACCGTGACGACCCGCCTCCGCCGCCCGGCGTTCTTCGGCCGTTCACCCGAGTCGCACGGAGGGGCCACGTCCCGCTCCTACGTTCTGGGGCGATCGATTGTTGTTCACCGGTCGGCCGGAGCCGAGCGGACACAGTGTGGAAGAGGTCAATTGTGAAGGGCTTTCCCCTGAAGCGGATGGTCGCCATCCCGGCTGCGGCGGCCATGGCGTTCGGTCTGGTCGCCTGCGGATCGTCGAACGAGTCCGGCGACAACGGCGGCGGCTCGGACAAGGGCATGCAGCTGTCCGGCACCCTGTCCGGAGCGGGCGCCAGCTCCCAGGACGCCGCCCAGCAGGGCTGGTCGGCGGGCTTCCTCGAGAAGAACCCCGACGTGACCATCAACTACGACCCGATCGGTTCCGGTGGCGGTCGTGAGCAGTTCATCAACGGCGGCAGCGACTTCGGTGGCACCGACGCCTACCTCGACGACGAGGAAGTCGCCGGTGCCGAGAAGCGCTGCGGCGAGCTGGTCGAGGTGCCCGTCTACATCTCCCCGATCGCCCTGATCTTCAAGGTCGACGGCGTGGACGAGCTGAAGCTGAAGCCGGAGACGGTCGCCAAGATCTTCAATCAGAAGATCACCAAGTGGAACGACCCGGAGATCGCGAAGACGAACCCCGACGCGAAGCTGCCGGACACGGCGATCACCCCGGTGAACCGCTCCGACGAGTCGGGCACCACCGAGAACTTCGTCGAGTACCTCTCGGCCGCCGCCCCGGACGCCTGGCCGCACGAAGTCAGCGGTGACTGGCCGGTGAAGGGCGGCGAGGCCGCCCAGGGCACCTCCGGTGTCGTCCAGGCCGTCAAGAACGGCTCGGGCACCATCGGTTACGCCGACGCCAGCCAGGCCGGCGACCTCTCGACCGTCCAGGTCGGCGTCGGCGAGGAGTTCGTCGGCTACTCCCCCGAGGCCGCGGCCAAGGTCGTCGAGGTCTCCGAGCGCGTGAAGGGCCGCGGCGAGTACGACTTCGCCTACGACCTGGCACGCGACACCAAGGAGTCCGGCGCCTACCCGATCGTCCTCGTCTCCTACGCCATGGCGTGCTCGGAGTACGACGACAAGAAGACCGCCGAGCTGGTCAAGGGCTACCTCTCCTACATGGTCAGCGAGGACGGCCAGGCTGCCGCCGCCGACGCCGCGGGCTCCGCCCCGCTCTCGGACGAGCTGCGCAAGCAGATCATGCCCGCGGTCGAGGCCATCTCCGCCGGCTGATCGCCGACACGGCCGACGGGCCCGGACAGCTCTCTCGGGCTGCCCGGGCCGTCGGCCGTCCCGGCGCAGCCGCGTGCCGGGACGCCGGACGCCGCACCGAACGGCCCTGACGAAGGTAGGAACACCAGTGGCTCCGACCACCGAGAAACAACGCGCGAAGGCGCCCGTGCGCGCCGGGGACCGGCTGTTCGCCGGCGCCTCCACCGGTGCGGGCATCCTCATCCTCGCGATGCTCGCCGGCGTGGCGGCCTTCCTGGTCGCCGAAGCCTGGCCGGCCCTCACCGCGCCCGCGGAACGCGTGTCCGGAGGCGAGGGCCTCGTCCTGTACGTGTGGCCGCTGCTCTTCGGCACACTGCTGTCCGCCACCTTCGCGCTGCTCATCGCCGCACCGCTCGCGGTGGCCATCGCCCTCTTCCTCACCCGGTACGCGAACCGCCGGGTGGCCTCCGCGCTGGGCTACGTCATCGACCTGCTGGCGGCCGTACCGAGCATCATCTTCGGCCTGTGGGGGCTCTCCCGGCTCGCACCGCTGACCGTGGAGCCGACCGGATGGCTCGCGCAGAACCTCGGCTTCGTGCCCTTCTTCGAGGGCCCGGCCTCCGCGACGGGACGCACCATGCTGACCGCCTCGCTGGTTCTCGCCATCATGATCCTTCCGATCAGCACCGCAGTCGTCCGGGAAGCGTTCGTACAGACACCGCGGTTGCACGAGGAGGCCGCGTGGGCCCTCGGCGCCACGCGGTTCGAGATGATCCGGATGGCGGTGCTGCCGTACGGCAGGTCGGCGATCGTCGGCGGCTCCATGCTGGGCCTGGGACGCGCGCTCGGCGAGACGATGGCCGTGGCCATGGTGCTCTCCCCGTCCGGGGGCGTCACCCTCAACCTGATCAGCAACGGCAACCCCTCGACGATCGCCGCCAACATCGCGCTGCAGTTCCCGGAGTCGACGGGGCTGAACATCAACACGCTGATCGCCTCCGGCCTCGTCCTCTTCGCCGTGACACTCGCCGTCAACATGGCGGCCCGCGCGGTGATCAACCGTCGCCGCGAATTCTCGGGAGCCAACTGATGTCCACTCCGAGCACACTCGACACGAAGGACGCGCCCGCCTCCCCGGACGCGGAACCCCTGACCCACGGCACCCTGCCGCGGAAGGCGGCACCCGCCACCCTCGCCGCTTTCCTGCTGCTCGGTACCGCACTGCTGTGGGCGGGCTGGAACCCGGCACTGTGCGGCATCGTCGCGGCCGTCGGCTACACGGCGACGGTCTATCTGTGGTCCCGCGTCGTCGAGGACGCCAGGTCGGCGGCGGACCGGCTGGTCACCGCCGTCGTCGCGGGAGCGTTCTGCCTGGCCATGCTGCCGCTGGTTTCGGTGCTGACGACGGTCGTCACCCAGGGTCTCGCACGGTTCGACGTCACCTTCTTCACCAACTCCATGCGCGGCGTGGTCGGTGAGGGCGGCGGCATCCACCACGCGCTGATGGGCACACTCATCATCACCGGCATGACGGCACTCATCTCGGTGCCGGTGGGGCTCCTGACCGCGATCTACCTGGTCGAGTACGGCACCGGCAAGCTGGCGAAGGCCATCACCTTCTTCGTCGACGTCATGACCGGCATCCCCTCGATCGTGGCCGGCCTCTTCGCCTACGCCCTGTTCGCCCTGGTGCTGGGACCGGGGGTGCGGATGGGCATCATGGGCGCCGTCGCGCTGAGCGTGCTGATGATCCCCGTCGTCGTGCGCTCCGCGGAGGAGATGCTCAAGCTCGTCCCCAACGAACTGCGCGAGGCGTCCTACGCGCTGGGTGTACCGAAGTGGCGGACCATCTCCAAGGTGGTGCTGCCCACCTCCCTCGCGGGCATCGCCACCGGCGTCACGCTGGCCGTCGCCCGCGTCATCGGGGAGACGGCCCCTCTCCTGATCACGGTCGGCATCACCAGCAGCGACAACTTCAACCCGTTCGACTCCCGGATGGCCACGCTGTCCGTCTTCTCCTACTACGAGTACGTCACCCCCGGCTTCCCCGCGGAGGCCTCGCTCGACCGCGCCTGGGGGGCGGCACTCGTCCTGATCATCATCGTGATGGCTCTGAACCTCGTGGCGCGCCTGGTGTCCCGGCTGTTCGCGCCCAAGGCCCGTGGCTGAGCCGACCCCCACTCCGACAAGGAAGAACCCGTGGCCAAGCACATCGAGGTCAAGGACCTCGACATCATGTACGACAACTTCCTGGCCGTGCAGGGCGTCTCGATGCACATCGACCCGGGAGCGGTGACGGCGCTCATCGGCCCTTCCGGCTGCGGCAAGTCCTCCTTCCTGCGCGCGCTCAACCGGATGCACGAACTCGTGCCCGGAGCCCGGGTGTCGGGCAGTGTGACCATGGACGGACAGGACCTCTACGGGCCCGCCGTGGATCCGGTGCGGGTGCGCCGCCACATCGGCATGGTGTTCCAGCGTCCCAATCCCTTCCCCACGCTGTCGGTGTACGACAACGTCGCCGCCGGGCTCCGCCTGAACAAGCGCAAGGCACGGAAGTCCGAGACCGATCCGCTGGTGGAGGAGGCCCTGCGATCCGCCAATCTCTGGAGCGAGGTCAAGGACCGGCTGCACCGCCCCGGTTCGGCCCTCTCCGGCGGGCAGCAGCAGCGCCTGTGCATCGCCCGCGCCATCGCGGTGCAGCCCGACGTGCTGCTGATGGACGAACCCTGCTCCGCGCTCGACCCCATCTCGACGCAGGCCGTCGAGGATCTCGTCGTCGAACTCAAGTCCAGCTACACGATCGTGGTCGTCACGCACAACATGCAGCAGGCGCAACGCATCAGCGACACCACGGGGTTCTTCAACCTGCAGGCGGTCGGACGCCCCGGAGAACTCGTGGAGATCGGCAGCACCGCACAGATCTTCACCAACCCCGCGGAGAAGGCGACGGAGGACTACGTCTCCGGCCGCTTCGGATGAGCGCCGCGGCGGGTGCCGGCAGACGGAGGTGCAGCGGATGACGACAGTCCGGGACACTGCGGAACACGCGGCCGCACGCGCCGCGGTGGCCCGCCGCCACCAGACCCCCTCCGCACCGATGATGCTGGTGGCGGACCCGGACCCGGACCTCCGGCGGGAGGTCGCCGACCGGTGGAGCGGGCAGCACGTGACGGTGATCCAGTGCGGGGACGGCGCGTCGGCGCTGCTGGAGACCGGTGTGCTGCAGCCGGAACTGCTGCTCCTCGCCGCCGACCTGCCGGTGCTCGACGGACTGTCCGTGCTGCGGACGGTGCGCCGGCGGATGACGCTGCCCGTCGTGTTCGGCCTCGCGGGAGGGCAGGGCGCGCTGTCGGCGTCGGCCATGGCTGCCGGCGCCGACGAATGCATCCGCAGGCCCTACGGGCCGCGGGACATGAGACGGCTGCTGCGCCTGGTGAGCCACAGCGACCACCCGCGGGGACATCAACTGAGGTACGGCACATTGACGCTCGACGAGGCGGCCCTGACCGTGGAGGTGGGTGGCTCAGGGCCGATCCAGCTGACGCTGCTGGAGTTCCGGCTCCTGCGCCTGCTGATGCGCGACGCGGGACGGATCGTGCCCCGCGAGCGGATCATCAGCCAGTTGTGGGGCCCGCGCGCGCCGCGCTCCAACACTCTGAGCGTGCACATCCAGCGGCTGCGCCGGAGGCTGGGGGACGACCCGCAGCGTCCCCGGACGATACAGACCGTCCGGGGGGTGGGGTACCGGCTCGTGCCCCCGGACGGCGGGGGAAGGCGCTGACCGGAGGGGCGGCGGCAGTCTCGGCGGTGACGGCCGCTGCGTTTGCTCCTCGCCCCCCCCCCGCACGACTCCTGCACCGAGTGGAATGTCATGTGCACCACCCGTAGACTGACGCCACACCACCTGCGCATCGGGCCGACCGCCGATGCGCCCGAACTACGGGGAGATCACCTGTGCGCAGGACACTCGCGTCCCTCCTGACCGCCTGCGGCATGACCGCTGCCGCTCTCACCTTCGCACCCGCCGCGCACGCCGCCGGCAACTACGGCTGCAGCGGTTCCCTCATCGACAGCTACGAAGTCGGGAACCAGGGCAGCAACTGGGGAACGACCTACCTGTACTACGACGCCTCCTCCGGTGAGAACTGCGCCGTCACGGTGAAGAGCGACCTCGGCTACAAGGGCACCGCTTCTCTCACCAGGGTGCAGCTGGAGCGCTGCTCGTCGTCGACACCGCATGTGTGCGGAGACACGGACGCCTCCGTCGAGGACAGCGGCCAGTACGCCTACTACGCCGGGCCGATCACCCTGAACGCGGCGGGCAAGTGCATCAACATCGCCACCGAGATCTGGGACCCGACCCAGGTGGAGGTGGCGGCCACCTCGCGCACGGCCGTGCACTGCGGCTGATCCTCCAGCACGAAAGCTGCAGCACCCGGGGAGCCCTCGCCCGAGCACACGGCCAGGGCTCCCCGCCGCGTGGACGCTAACCGGTGCGGTGCACCTTGTGGTGCGCCGCCTGCGCACGCGGCCGGACCACGAGCAGGTCGATGTTCACGTGCGGCGGACGGCCGGCCGCCCATGCCACGGTGTCGGCGACGTCCTCCGCGGTGAGCGGGTCCGGCACTCCCTCGTAGACGGCTGCGGCCCTCTCCGCGTCGCCCCGCATGCGGTTGAGGGCGAACTCCTCCGTCTGCACCATGCCGGGGGCGACCTCCACGACCCTCACCGGGCGGCCGCACAGCTCCAGTCGCAGCGACGCCGCGAGCGCGTGCTGGCCGTGCTTGGCCGCCGCGTAGCCGCCCCCGCCCTCGTAGGCGACGAAGGCGGCCGTGGAGGAGAGGACCACCACCGTGCCCTCCGCCTCCTCGAGCCGGGGCAGCAGTGCCTGCGTGAGGTGCAGAGTGCCGAGCACGTTCACCTCGTACATGGTGCGCCAGTCCGCGGGGTCGGCATCCCCGATGTGCTCCACGCCGAGCGCGCCACCGGCGTTGTTCACCAGCACCTTCACGGGGCCGAGCGAACGGGCCAGCTCTCCGACGGCCTCGCGGTCGGTGACGTCCAGCGGACGGACCTCGGCGCTGCCGCCCTCCTCCGCGATCGCGGATGCCACGGCACCCAGGCGGTCCGTGCGCCGCCCGGTGAGGACGACGTGATGGCCCTCGGCCGCCAGCCGGCGGGACGTCGCGGCACCGATGCCGCTGCCCGCGCCGGTGACGACCGCGGTGGGAGCGTTCTGCCCCGTCAGGGGTTCCCTTGTCATGATCGGCCCTCGCTGGTGCGCTGGACGGTACGGCTGCGGCCACGGAACTCGGCGACCACCTCGTCGCCCCGGAGCACGGTCACGTCGTAGAGACCGCTGCGGCCGAAGCGGGTGCGCTCGGTGGCAACGGCGGTGAGCACGTCGCCCTCCTTGGCGGAGGCCACGAACGTGACATCGGCCCCCGCGGCGACGGTGACCGGCCCGTGGCTGTTGCAGGCGCAGGCGAACGCGGTGTCGGCAAGGGTGAAGACGAACCCGCCGTGCGCGATGCCGTGACCGTTCACCATGTCCTCGGTGATGGTCATCCTCACCCGTGCCGCGCCGTCACCGGCCTCCAGCAGCTCCATCCCGAGCCGCCGCGAGGCGTCGTCGGCCTCGAACATCCGGTGTGCCGCGTTGCTCTCGCTGCTCATCCGCCGATCGTATCGGCCGCAGCGGCTCCGCAGGAGCGGGGTGCCGCCGCTGCGGAGCGGTTCAGAACAGCCGGTCCGCGGTGGCGGCGGGGGGCTCCTCCAGCGCGAGCAGGAACCGTTTGCGGTGCAGTCCTCCGGCGAACCCGGTGAGGGTTCCGTCGGCTCCCACGACCCGGTGGCAGGGCACGACGATGCTCAGCGGATTGCTGCCGTTGGCGGTGCCGACCGCCTGGGCCAGGCCCGGGGAGCCCAGTTCGCGGGCCAGATCGCCATAGGTGCGGGTCTCGCCGTACGGGATCGCTCGCAGCAGGCTCCACACGCGCTGCCGGAACGCACCGCCGCGCGGGGCGAGAGGCAGGTCGAACACGGTGCGTTCGCCCGCGAAGTACTCCGCCAGCTGACGCCGCGTCCCGGGGAACGCGGCGTCCTCGCGCGGCCCGAAGGTCTCGCGCGGCGGCATCCGCAGGTGGCCGGGGAAGTACAGCGCCGTCAGGGCGTCGCCGTCGGCCACCACGGTGAGTTCACCCAGCGGCGAGGCGATCCGGGTGTGCCGGACGGTCACCGCTCTCCTCCCTCTGCTGTCAGAAGACCGACTCGGTCTCGTCCATGCGGTCCTGCGGCACCCGCTTGAGCTCGCTGACGCCGTCGGCCAGCGGAACCATCAGGATGTCCGTGCCGCGCAGCGCCGTCATCATGCCGAACGCGCCGCGGTGGGCCGCCTCCACGGCGTGCCACCCGAAGCGGGTGGCCAGCACCCGGTCGTACGCGGTCGGGGTACCGCCGCGCTGCACGTGGCCGAGGATGACGGGCTTGGCCTCCTTGCCGACGCGGTGTTCCAGTTCGGCGGCGAGCCGGTTGCCGATACCGGCGAAGCGCTCGTGCCCGTACTGGTCGATGACGCCCTTCTCGTACGGCATGGACCCCTCGGCCGGGTGGGCGCCCTCGGCGACGCAGATCAACGCGAACTTCTTGCCGCGGGCGAAACGCTCCTCGACCATCTTGGCGAGTTCGTCCACCTCGAAGTTGCGCTCCGGCACGCAGATCGCGTGGGCGCCCGCGGCCATGCCCGCCTCCAGGGCGATCCAGCCGGCGTGGCGCCCCATGACCTCGACGACCATGACGCGCTGGTGGGACTCCGCGGTCGTCTTGAGGCGGTCCATCGCCTCGGTGGCGACGCCGACCGCCGTGTCGAAACCGAAGGTGCGGTCGGTGGCGGAGATGTCGTTGTCGATCGTCTTCGGCACCCCGACGACGGGCAGGCCCGCGTCGGCGAGCATGCGGGCCGCGCTCAGCGTGCCCTCGCCGCCGATGGGGATGAGCGCGTCGAGCGCCAGGCTCTCGACGAGCTCCTCGGAGTTCTCGCACGCCTCGGCGAGCCGTGCGCGTTCGAGTCGGGAGGAACCCAGGACGGTGCCGCCCCGGGCGAGGATGCCGCTGACGGAGTTGATGTCGAGTTCCCGGTAGCGGCCCTCGAGGAGGCCGCGGAAGCCGTCCTCGAAACCGATCACCTGGTCGCCCCTGTCGGCGACGGCACGATGGACGACGGACCGGATCACCGCGTTCAGGCCGGGGCAGTCGCCGCCCGCTGTGAGGACTCCGATGCGCATGAGCTTCGCTTCTCCTGCTCGCTGAGCTGAGGGCACGCTGGCAGCTGTGGCAGCGTCGGGTGCTGAGCGGGTCGATTGTTTCACGAAGTGAACACAGGGGGCAGGGCCTGTCCGGCATGCGGTCCGCTCCGACGCGCCCGCCGACAGTCCTCGCGGTTACCGTCAGGAGTAGGGTCCGCCCGGCGGGACGCGGCATCGCGGTGGGCGGCGCACGGTGACCGTCGCCGAGGGAGCGAGGGAGAGCACGCGTGGCGCGCAGTGTGTACGTGGCCGGTGTGGAGCGGGGGGACGGCCGCCAGGTCGTCGAGCTGGGGCTCATGGAACTCCTGACCCGGCAGGTGGACCGCGTCGGGGTGTTCCGGCCGCTCGCCCACGACGGACCGGATCCGATCCACGATCTGCTGCGGGCGCGCTACCGGCTGAGGCAGCCCGCGGGCGCGATCGTGGGGCTCGGGTACGACGAGGCGGCCGCGCTGCTGGCGGAGAAGGGCACGGACGAACTGGTGGCGCGGCTCGTCGACCGGTTCCATGCCGTGGCGGCCGACTACGAGGCCGTACTGGTGCTGGGAACGGACTTCGCCGATACCGGCCTGCCCGCGGAGCTGGCGCTCAACGCCCGGCTGGCGAACGAGCTGGGGTCGTCCGTGCTGGCCGTCGTCGGGGCCCACGACCGGACGGCCGACTCCGTGGTCTCCGAGGTCCGGAACACGCATCACACCTACGTTTCGCTGGGCTGCGAGATCCTCGCCGTGGTCGCCAACCGGTTCCAGGGGGCCGACGCCCGCGGTCTCGCCCGGAAACTCGACAGCCGCGTGCCCGAGCCGGTGTACGTGCTGCCGGAGGAACCGGCGCTCTCCGCGCCCACGGTGGCGCAGGTGCAGGAGGCGCTGGGGGCCACGGTGCTGCTGGGCGACCCGGCGGGGCTCTCCCGCGACGTGCGGGACTTCGTCTTCGGCGGCGCCCACCTTCCGACCTTCCTGCCCGCACTCACCGAAGGGTGCCTGGTGATCACGCCGGGCGACAGGGCCGACCTGATCGTCGGCTCGCTCGCCGCCCACTCGGCGGGCTCCCCCGCGATCTCCGGGTTGCTGCTGACGCTGGACGCACGTCCGGGGCCCGAGACGATGGCGCTCGCCGAGCGGCTCGCCCCGGGCACGCCCGTACTGGCGGTGACGGGGAGCTCGTTCCCCACGGCGGCTGAGCTCTTCGCGCTGGAGGGCAGGCTGACGGCCGCCACACCGCGGAAGGCCGAGGTGGCGCTCGGCCTGTTCGAGCGGCACGTGGACACCGCACAGCTCACGGACCGGCTCTCGGTGGTCCGCAGCGTGCGGGTCACTCCGATGATGTTCGAGCACGAGTTGATCGAACGGGCCCGGACGCAGCGACGCATGATCGTCCTGCCCGAAGGGTCCGAGGAGCGGGTGCTCCGCGCGGCGGAGGTACTGCTGAGGCGGGACGTGTGCGACCTGACGCTGCTCGGCGATCCGACCGCGCTGCGCAGGCGCACCGCGGAACTGGGCATCGATCTCCCGCTCCTGGCGGACGGGGAGATCGCCGAGACTCCTGCGGCGACGGCCCGCGTCGTGGATCCGCAGACCTCGCCGCTGCGCGAGCGGTTCACCGAGCTGTACGCGCGGCTGCGGGCGCACCGGGGCGCGACCTGGGAACTCGCCTACGACGTGGTGGCGGACGTGTCGTACTTCGGCACGCTGATGGTGCGCGAGGGGTTGGCCGACGGGATGGTGTCGGGGGCGGCGCACTCCACCGCCGCCACGATCCGGCCCGCCTTCGAGGTCATCAAGACCAACGCCGAGGCCGCGATCGTGTCGTCGGTGTTCTTCATGTGCCTGGCGGACCGCGTACTCGCCTACGCCGACTGCGCGGTCGTCCCGGAGCCCGACGCCGAGCAACTGGCGGACATCGCGGTGCAGTCGGCCGCCACCGCCGCCCGGTTCGGGGTGGAGCCGCGCGTCGCGATGCTCTCCTACTCGACCGGGGGCTCGGGGTCGGGGACCGAGGTGGACAAGGTGCGCCGGGCCACGGACCTCGTCCGCTCCAGGCGGCCCGAGCTGCCGGTGGAGGGTCCGATCCAGTACGACGCGGCGGTGGAACCGTCGGTGGCGGCGACGAAACTGCCCGGCTCCGAGGTGGCCGGCCGGGCGACGGTCCTGGTCTTCCCCGACCTGAACACCGGCAACAACACCTACAAGGCGGTGCAGCGCTCGGCCGGCGCGGTGGCGGTCGGGCCGGTGCTGCAGGGGTTGCGCAAGCCGGTCAACGACCTCTCGCGCGGTGCCCTGGTCAGCGACATCGTCAACACCGTGGCCATCACCGCCGTCCAGGCGCAGGGGTCCGGAACAGGGGTCCGCCGATGACCGGCAGCGGCTCCGGGCACACGCTGGTGATGGTGCTCAACTCCGGCTCGTCGTCGTTGAAGTACCAGCTCCTGGACATGCGGGACGATTCCCGGTTGGCCACGGGTGCGGTGGAGCGGATCGGGGAGCGCACCTCGCTCCTGACCCACACCCGCCACGGTGGCTCGGGCCCGGGAGAGGAACGGCGCACGCGTGAGGGCCGGATCGCCGACCACGAGGACGCGTTGAAGGCGGTCGGACAGGAGCTGGCGGCCGACGGCACGGGGCTGGAGTCCCCCCGGCTGGCCGCCGTCGGGCACCGGGTCGTGCACGGCGGGCAGCGGTTCACCGCCCCCACGGTGATCGACGATGCGGTGATCGCCGAGATCGAGCGGCTGGTGCCGGTGGCACCGTTGCACAATCCCGCGAACCTGACCGGCATCCGCACGGCCCGCGCGCTGGCTCCGCACCTGCCGCAGGTCGCCGTGTTCGACACCGCCTTCCACACCACGCTGCCCGAGCACGCCGCCCGCTACGCGATCGATGTCGCGACGGCCGACGCGCACCGCATCCGCCGCTACGGTTTCCACGGCACCTCGCACGCCTACGTCTCCCGCCGGGCCGCCGAGCTGCTGGAGCGCGACCCGGCCGACGTCAACCTCATCGTGCTGCACCTAGGCAACGGCGCCTCGGCGGCTGCGGTGCGCGGCGGGGTCTGCGTGGAGACCTCCATGGGGCTCACGCCGCTGGAGGGCCTGGTCATGGGCACCCGGAGCGGCGATGTGGATCCCGCGGTCGTCTTCCACCTCTCACGCGTGGCCGGGATGTCGGTGGACGAGGTGGATACCCTCCTCAACCGCCGCAGCGGACTGGCCGGCCTGTGCGGGGAGAACGACATGCGGGAGATCCGCAGACGCGTCGGGGAGGGCGACGAGGCCGCCCGCCTGGCGTTCGACGTCTACGTCCATCGTCTGAAGAAGTACATCGGCGCCTACTGGGCCGTCCTCGGCCGCGTCGACGCGGTGGTGTTCACCGCGGGCGTGGGGGAGAACGCGGCGGAGGTGCGGGCGGCGGCGCTGGAGGGGCTGTCGGGCTGGGGAGCGTCGGTGGATCCCGGGCGCAACGGGGTACGCGACCGTCGGGCGCGGCTGATCTCGCCGCCCGGGGCGGAGGTCGCGGTGGCCGTGGTGCCGACCGACGAGGAGCTGGAGATCGCCCGTCGGACGTTCCGTCTGGTGACCGGTCGCGCCCCGTCACGACATCGCGGAATGTCGTGAGCCGGCCCATCCCCGTACGTTCCGCATTTGAACAAAACCGATAGGATCGCTCCATGCGCCGTTCCAAGATCGTCTGCACGCTGGGTCCCGCCGTCGACTCCTACGAGCAGTTGAAGACACTGCTCGAGGCCGGCATGAACGTGGCCCGCTTCAACATGAGCCACGGCAGCCACCCCGAGCACGAGGAGCGCTACCACAGGCTGCGCAAGGCCGCCGAGGAATCGGGCCGGGCCGTGGGTGTGCTCGCCGACCTGCAGGGGCCGAAGATCCGGCTGGAGACCTTCGCCGAGGGCCCGGTGGAGCTGGTGCGCGGCGAGGAGTTCACCATCACCACCGAGGACGTGGCGGGGGACCGCTCGCAGTGCGGCACCACCTACAAGGGGCTGCCCGGCGACGTGACCAGGGGCGATCAGGTCCTGATCAACGACGGGAACGTGGCGCTCCAAGTGGTCGAGGTCGACGGCCCGAGGGTGCGGTGCATCGTCATCGAGGGCGGCGTGATCTCGGACCACAAGGGCATCAACCTGCCCGGGGCCGCGGTGAACGTGCCCGCGCTGTCCGAGAAGGACGTGGAGGACCTGCGGTTCGCGCTGCGGATGGGCTGCGACATGGTCGCGCTCTCCTTCGTGCGCAACGCTGCCGACGTGCGCGACGTGCACCGCGTGATGGACGAGGTGGGCCGCCGGGTGCCGGTCATCGCCAAGGTGGAGAAGCCGCAGGCGGTGGAGAACATGGAGGAGGTCGTCCTCGCGTTCGACGGCGTGATGGTGGCCCGCGGCGATCTGGCCGTCGAGTACCCGCTGGAGCGCGTGCCCATGGTGCAGAAGCGCCTGATCGAGCTCTGCCGGCGCAACGCGAAGCCGGTGATCGTCGCCACGCAGATGATGGAGTCGATGATCACCAACTCGCGTCCCACCCGCGCCGAGGCGTCGGACGTGGCGAACGCGATCCTCGACGGAGCGGACGCCGTGATGCTCTCCGCCGAATCGTCGGTCGGCCAGTATCCGATCGAGACGGTGAAGACCATGTCGAAGATCGTGCAGGCCGCGGAGCGGGAACTGCTCAGCCACGGACTGCAGCCGCTGGTCAAGGGCAAGAAGCCCCGCACCCAGGGGGGTTCGGTGGCACGCGCCGCCTGCGAGATCGCCGACTTCCTGCACGCGAAGACACTCATCGCCTTCACCAAGTCCGGCGACACCGCGCGCCGGCTGAGCCGCTACCGCGCCGCGCAGCCCATCCTGGCGTTCACCACCGACGCCTCCACCCGCAACCAGCTCACCCTGAGCTGGGGCGTGGACTCCTTCATCGTTCCGCACGTCGACACCACCGACGAGATGGTGGAGCTGGTGGACGCCGAGCTGCTGAAGCTCCAGCGCTACGACGCGGGCGACAAGATGATCATTACGGCCGGTTCACCGCCCGGGATCCCGGGGACCACCAACATGGTCCGGGTGCACCACCTCGGCGGCGCCGAGCAGACGGCGGTCTGACACCGCACGTCGCCTGGGCGCGGGGCGGCGCCCGACCGAGCACGAAGGGGTCCGCACCTCGGTGGAGGTGCGGACCCCTTCCGGCCGAACCCGGGGGTCGGTTCAGCCCTGGGTGATCGTCGAGTGGAGCCCGGGGATGGTGAGCGTACCCCCGAACTGGCCGGCCTGCTCGACCGTGACGTCGGTGAAGTAGACGTTCGGCAGGTTCAGCGGCGGCGGGTGCTCCGCGTCGAACACGATCGGGACCAGTCCGAAGAGCTTGCCCTCGAGCCGCTCGGTGTACAGCGTCACCTGGCTCTCACGGATCGTGGAGGTGGAGCCCGGCGCCGCCTCGACGTGGTACTGCAGGCCGTCCGGCCCCTGCACGATCTGGTGCAGGTCGCCGATGTCGAGGCTGTCCGCGGTGAACTTCAGCACCTGCTTCGACTCGCCGTTGGCGGTGCGGACGTTGACGACACCCTTGTAGTCCTGCCCCCGGATGCTCAGCGTGGACGCCTTGAGGGTCCACGGCTGGTTCGGCAGCGTGTTCGGGGTCTGCTCGTCGGTACCCGCGACCTTCTTCTCCTCGACGCACGGGTAGGCGTCGGCGTCCTCCGCGTCGTCGGCCGCGGCGCCGCTCTCCTCGGCCCCCTGCTGCTCGTCGGGCGAGGAACCGGCCTCCGTGAGCCCGCCGGTGATCCCGTCGACCGTGTCCCCGACCTTCCCGACCGCGTCGCCGACGGGGTCGGAGGATTTCCCGGTGGCGGAGGACTCCTCCTCGGAGGAGGTCTGCTGCGTCGCCGAGGGGGTTCCGGTCGTGGACGGCTCGGGCTCGGGCTCGGCCGTCGCGTCCGACTGCCCCCCGTCGCCCTTCAGCGAGTCGCCGAGGCCTCCGAGAATGCCGGTCAGCAGGCCCTCCTCGGAGTCCTCCTGGGCGGAGGTGCTGGGCTCCGGCTCCGCCGTCGGGTCGGACGTACCCGAGGCGTCGGAGGACGCGCCGCCGTCGGACGGCTCCGCGGAGCCGGAAGCGGAGGAGTCGGAAGCGTCGGACGCGGCTTCCTCCTGGGCGGCCTTGCGTTCGGCCTCCTCCTGCGCGGCGGCCTTGCGCTCGGCCTCCGCCGCGGCCTCCTGACGGGCCTCCTCCTCGGCCTGGTCCTCCGCCTGGTCCTGCTGTGAGACGCAGTGACCGTCGCCGAAGGGGTTCTTGGGCAGCGACTTCGCGTAGGCCAGTTGCGGCGTGATGCCCATGCTCATCAGGACGGCCGACGGCATGGCGGCCATGGCGACGGCCTTGCCGGCCGGCACGTGCAGCCGTGTCAGAAAGGGCTTCCTGGGAGCCGCGTGCCGCGGACCGGTTCTGCCCCGGCCGGCGCCGGGGGCGGACATGGTCTGCCCCGTGGCCTCCTCGTGCAGCTCGTCACCCGGCACGGTGCCTCCCGTTCGCGTTGTTCGGGTCCGCCCCCGTCGCGGGGAACGAGGGCGCTGCGGTGGCTGACAGGTCGTCCAGTGCACTGCCCGTCCCGGTGTGCGGAGCCGAGGCAGCGTCGTCGTCCTTCCCGGCAGCGTGGGCGGGCCTGCGGGGCGAGGACTCGCCGGGGGCCCAGGAAAGGCAGAGGGCGCCGCCGATCATGCCCAGCAGGAAACCGATCAGGAAGGCTCCGAAGTTGGAGACGACCAGGGAAACCAGAGCCAGCAGGATCGCGGCGACGCCGGAGAAGACCCGGGAGTGCGGCTGGAACCACATCGAAATCCCGAGCACCACCAGCAGGATGCCGATGATCAGAGAACCGGCACCAGCCGTGGTGGACATACGGATGGTGAGGTCCCCCAGCGTCAGGTTCTGGTAGGGGACGTACATGATGGGGATGCCAGCGAGCAGCGTCAGCATCCCGCCCCAGAACGGGCGCTGTCCGCGCCATACCCGGAAATCCCGGCGCATCCGGGCGAACCGGTCGTTGGGCCGCTCTCGCGTGTCGGCGCTCATAGGTACAGCTCCTCGGGGGCTGGCACAGGGTATTGCAGGTGGAGCGTCCCGTACGGGCGCGGAAGCGCACCGCGCCCGTACGGTCAGTACCTCAGTAGCACTCGTGCTTGCCCGTCTTGACGGACATGTGAAGACCACTGAGCTTGAAGGTTCCGGCCGTGGTCGACCAGGCACGCTGCTTGACGTCGGTGAGCGTGGCGCTCTCCGCCGCCTGGGCGAAGGAGCCCGGCAGGTACTTGTCGCCCTTGTTCGGACCGGGGCCCTTGATGTTGCTGTCGGAGACCGAGACGCCGATGTCGATGTTCTTGAACGTGGCGTCGGTCGACAGGCTGTCGGCGTCGACGTAGAGCTTCTTCGCGACGACCGGGCTCTCGCCCTCACCGGCACCGAGCTTCATCGACACGTCGCCGAACCCGGGAACGGGCACGACGACCGACTGGCACAGACCACTGATCTGCGCCTGGTCCATGCCGACGACCGTGACGGGCTTGGCGCCCTTCGCGGTGTTGTCGACGGCACCGTACTGCGTGAACCCGGTGGCCTCGATCTGCTCGGCGGTCAGCTTGAACTGCTGACCGGAGACGCTGAACGACGCCGCCAGCGCACCCTGCGAGAGCGCGACACCTATCGCGGCCGTTGCGGCCACGCCCGGAACCATGACGACGGCGAACCGCTTCCATCTGGTCCCGCCACGAGCCAGGGACTCCATGACTTTCCTCCTTCTCGGACGTACATCTCCGATGCGGGCTGCGGTCCCGCACGGGATGGGAGAAGTGCTACGTCCTCGGGAAGGAGAGCGCCGTCACCAACGAAGCGCGAACAGAGTCGCGTTCGAGCTGCCGGCGATCACCCCCGAGCGACAACCACTGGCCACGCTCTCGCGCAACCTGCACTACCGGACAGGCCCTGTCAGGCGACAGAGACCCCCCTGTCCGTGACCGGCGCGTGTGCCGCCGGTCCACTCGGTGGGGACCCGTGAACCCTGCCACCCGGGTGGTGCCGGGTTGTGGAACAACGGACCGAGCGTGGCCGATCGTGGTGCATCTGCGGCCGTCGCACAAGGGGTTCATTACTTGGGAGTAACGATAGAGCGACCGGAAGCGAGCTCCTCAGCATAGGGCCACAACAGCCCGTGCTCGCAGGGGGTTTCCCGCCAGGGGGATCAGACGGACATCGCACCATCAAACCGGCGCGGAGTGTCACCATGGGTAACGGCGGCCGTGATTGCCAAGTTTTGGCAAAACACGACCGCCGTGTCGCTAAATCCATGTGCGGACGATCTCGCCGTCCGCCCGG
Organism: Streptomyces callyspongiae; assembly: GCF_047200695.1. Taxonomy (NCBI): domain Bacteria; kingdom Bacillati; phylum Actinomycetota; class Actinomycetes; order Kitasatosporales; family Streptomycetaceae; genus Streptomyces; species Streptomyces callyspongiae. Next base: position 10,626 of record NZ_JBJZOM010000027.1, on the reverse strand, counting down.
TCAGAACAGGACGCGTGCGAGAGCGCTACGCGCCGTGACGACGCGGGGGTCCTCGGCCCCGATCACCTCGAAGAGCGCCAGCAGTCGCAGCCGCACCGCCTCGCGGTCCTCACCGGCCGTGCGCTGAACGGTCTCCACGAGCCGCCCGAAGGCGTCCTCCACGTGTCCCCCGACCAGATCGAGGTCCGCGGCGCGCAGCTGGGCCGCCACATCGGTCGGCCGGTCCGCGGCCTCCTTGCGGACCTGCTGGGCGTCCAGACCCTGAACCCGGCCGAGCAGTTCCGCCTGCGCGAGGCCGAGCTTGGCCTCGACGTTCGCGGGGTCGTCGGAGAGCACGTTCCGGTAGGCCTGCACCGCTCCGTCCAGGTCCCCCGCGTCGAGTGCCTCGTGGGCGGCCGCCAACGCCGGATCCTCGGGCTCCTGGGGCTCCGCGTCCTGCGCGGCGCCGGCCTCCTCGTCCGTGGGGACGCCCTGGAGCCCGGTGATGCCGAAGCGCTGCTCCGCGACCTGGACGAGCTGATCGAGGGTCTGCCGGATCTGCTGTTCGGGCGCCGCCCCCTGGAACAGCGGCAGCGCCTGGCCGGCCACCACCGCGAAGACCGCGGGAATGCCCTGCACGCCGAACTGCTGGAACAGCATCTGGTTCCGGTCGACGTCGACCTTGGCCAGCATGAGCTTGCCGGCGTACTCCTGGACGACGCGCTCCAGCAGCGGGCCGAGCTGCTTGCAGGGCTCGCACCACTCGGCCCAGAAGTCGATGACGACCGGGACCTCCGCGGAACGCTGCAGGACGTCCGCCTCGAATCCGGCCTCGTCGACATCGATCACCAGCCCGGCGGGCGCCGGACTGCCTCCCCCCTCGGCGGCCTGGGCTCGCGCCTCCTCCGCCTTCTGCTTGGCCTCTCCGGCCGCCTTCACCGCGGCGAGGTCGACTGCTCCGCTGATGGACATGTTGCGTGGCTGCATGGGACCAGTCTCCCCCTTTCGCGCAGTACGTGAAGCCGGGTCCCCACCCGGCTCCGGTGGTCGTCGCGGCATCGCCGCCAACATTTCGCTACGGCATGTAGCGTAACACGGGTGGAGCAGCGCTCCGAAGACCCCGAACGGATAGGCTTCCGGCCATGGCACGACCCCGCAGCGCCGCCGCCGACAGTGCGATCCTCGACGCCACGCGCGCCGCGCTCGTCGAACTCGGCTGGACGAAGGTGACGATGGGCGACGTCGCCGCCCGCGCGGGTGTGGCGAAGACCACGCTCTACCGACGGTGGCCGGGCAAGGCGGAGTTGGTCGTGGACGCCGTAGCGGAACTGTTCGACGCGCTGGAGCTGCCCGACAGGGGCAGCCTCCGGGCCGACGTGGAGGGCGTGGTGCTCTCCTTCGGCGACCTGCTCGCACGCCCCGAGACGAAGACCTCGCTGATGGCGGTGGTCGCCGAGTCAACCCGCGATCCGGCGCTGCGGAGCCGGATCCGGACCACTGTGGTCGACCGGCAGAAGCGCCTGGTCCTCGAGGGCAGGGCCCGCGCCCAGGCGCGGGGTGAACTTCCCCCCGACGCCGACGAGACCGCGGCCGCGCGGCAGGTGGACCTGATCTTCGACGTGATCGCCGGCGCTGTGGTGCACCGCGCCCTGGTGAGCGCCGAGGAGGTGGACGCCGCATGGGCGTCCACCTTCTCCCGTCTGCTCCTGGGAGGAATGGGAGCCGTGACCTGACGGCTGCCCGCCCGGCCTCCCGCACGGTGGTCCGCTCCGGGGATCAGAACACGGGCGGCTCGGTGTAGACGCCCCACTCGTCCCGCAGCGCGTTGCAGATCTCGCCGAGCGTCGCCTCGGCGCGCACCGCGTCGAGCATCGGCTCGATCATGTTGGCGTCACCGCGGGCGGCCTGGACCATGGCGTCCAGTGCCTTGCGGACGGCAGCGTCGTCACGGGCGGCCTTGCGCTCGCCGAGAATGCGGATCTGATCGCGCTCGACCTCGTGACTGACCCGGAGGATCTCCAGGTCCCCCGTCACCGAACCGGTGTGGCAGTTGACGCCGACGACCTTCTTCTCGTCCTTCTCCAGCGCCTGCTGGTACTGGAAGGCGGCCTCCGCGATCTCACCGGTGAACCAGCCGTCCTCGATCCCGCGCAGGATGCCCGAGGTGATCGGTCCCACCGGGTGCTTGCCGTCCGGGTGGGCGCGGAGACCCCGCTCCTTGATCTGCTCGAAGATCTTCTCGGCGTCGGCCTCGATGCGATCGGTGAGCTGCTCGATGTACCAGGAACCGCCCAGCGGGTCGGCGACGTTGGTGACCCCGGTCTCCTCCATGAGCACCTGCTGGGTGCGGAGCGCGATCTCCGCGGCCTGCTCGCTCGGCAGCGCCAGCGTCTCGTCGAGCGCGTTGGTGTGCAGCGAGTTGGTCCCCCCGAGTACGGCCGCGAGTGCCTCCACCGCGGTGCGGACCACGTTGTTGTAGGGCTGCTGCGCGGTCAGGGAGACACCGGCGGTCTGCGTGTGGAACCGGAGCCACTGCGCCTTCTCGGAGGTGGCGCCGTAGACGTCGCGCATCCACCGGGCCCAGATGCGGCGGGCCGCACGGAACTTGGCGATCTCCTCGAAGAAGTCGACGTGCGCGTCGAAGAAGAAGGACAGCCCGGGGGCGAACCGGTTCACGTCCAGTCCGCGCGAGAGGCCCAGTTCGACGTAGCCGAAACCGTCGGCGAGGGTGTAGGCGAGCTCCTGGGCTGCCGTGGAGCCCGCCTCGCGGATGTGGTAACCGGAGACGGAGAGCGGCTTGTAGGCCGGGATGCCGCTCGCGCAGTGCTCCATGAGGTCGCCGATCAGGCGCAGGTGCGGCTCGGGCCGGAACAGCCACTCCTTCTGCGCGATGTACTCCTTGAAGATGTCCGTCTGCAGCGTGCCGTTCAGCACCGCCGGGTCGACGCCCTGGCGCTCCGCCGCGACCAGGTACATGCAGAACACCGGGACGGCCGGGCCGGAGATGGTCATGGAGGTGGTGACGTCGCCGAGCGGGATGCCGGAGAACAGCACTTCCATGTCGGCGGCGGAGTCGATGGCCACACCGCAGTGGCCGACCTCGCCCAGCGACTTGGGCTCGTCGGAGTCGCGCCCCATGAGCGTCGGCATGTCGAAGGCGACGGAGAGCCCGCCGCCGCCCGCCTCGAGGATCATCTTGTAGCGCTCGTTCGTCTGCTCGGCGTTGCCGAAGCCCGCGAACTGGCGGATGGTCCAGGTACGGCCGCGGTAGCCGGTCGGGTGCAGCCCGCGGGTGTAAGGGAACTCACCCGGCCAGCCGATGCGCTCGAAGCCGTCGTAGCTGTCTCCGGGACGCGGGCCGTACACCGGTTCCACGGGGTCGCCGGAGAGCGTGGTGAAGTCCGCGTCGCGCTTGCGAGCCGCGTCGTAACGCGCCTGCCAGCGCAGGCGCCCCTGTTCGATGGCCTCAGCATCCATGCGGTGTCTTCTGCCTCTCTGTCCCCCGAAACCGGGACGAAGTACTAGGACGTCCTACTAAGTGTCCGCCCGACAGGGGTCGCGATGCAAGGCCTGACGGAAAGGCGCGGGCGGGGACGGCCCCGCGAAAGGCCGACGGCGCCGACCACGCACGCCACGCGCCGGTGGCCGGCGGACTCGGGCGCTCAGGCCTCGGCGGTCTCCGGGACCGTCTCCTCGACCAGCGGCGCGACCTCGGCGGTGACCCTGCGCTCGACGAAGAAGGCCGCCAGCGGGATCGTGCCGGAGAGGAGCACCCACAGCAGCTTTCCGAACGGCCAGCGGGCCTTCTGGCCGAGGTCGAAGGCGAAGACCACGTAGACGATGTACAGCACACCGTGGATCTGCGAGATCACCAGGGTGGTGCCGGCTCCGGTACCGAAGCCGTACTTGAAGACCATGGCGGTACTCAGCGCGAGCAGCATGATCGCGGTGGCGTAGGCCATGGCCCGGTAGCGGGTCAGCACGCTTTTCTTCATGCCGCCGAGGGTAGCGGGCGCCGGAGTCCCGGCCTCCGCGCGGTCCTCATACCGGGTCCTCGAAGTCGCGTGCGGCCACCCGCAGCGGCCTCAGCAGCGCGAAGATGTCGCCGCACTGCTCGTCGTCGTACGCGGAGAGGCCGAACTCCTCCGCCATCAGGTCGCGCGTCGCCGCGTCGCAGACCTCGCGTCCCCGATCGGTGATGGAGGCGAGGACGCCCCGGCCGTCCTCCGGGTTCGGGCGCTTCGTGACCAGGCCGGCCCGCTGCAGGCGGTCCACCGTGTTCGTGACGGACGTGGGGTGCACCATCAGACGCTCGCCGATCTTGGACATCGGCAGTTCTCCGGCGCGGGAGAAGGTCAGCAGGACCAGGGCTTCGTAGCGGGCGAAGGTCAGTCCGTACGGCTTGACCACGGCGTCCACCGTGGCGAGCAGGATCTGGTGGGCCCGCATGATCGAGGTGATCGCGGCCATGGAGGGCGCGGAACCCCATCGCTGTTTCCACAGTTCGTCGGCACGGGCGATCGGGTCGAACGGCAGGCTGAGCGGCTTCGGCACGGGGCCGACCCTACCGGCTGGTCACATGCTGGGCCCAGACGTCTCACGACGCGAACGGCCAACGCGAACGGGCGAGGTGTCAGGCCGAGCCGGCATCGCGCCGCAGCACCGGGGCCGCCGTGGCCGCGGATCCGGACGCGACCGCGCGGGAAGGATACCGGGCGGACGCCCGGGTGCGGCACGCCGCCGCCACCCAGAGCAGCGGCGGCGTCAGGGACACCACCAGGGCGAGTACGGCCCAGGTGCTCATCATCGAGTGCGTGTGGCCCAGCACCAGCGACGCCCCCAGGGACGTCGCGAGCACCAGAGCCCATCCCAGATGCGTACGGAACGTACGTGCGCGGTCCTGGCTCACCGAGCCCCCCTTGGGGGTCACCACGAAGCGGCAGGGCCGGCGCAGCAGCGCCGCACCCAGGGACCGGGCGTAGATCGGTGCGGCCAGGACGGACATCGCCATGCCGGACAGGCCCCCCGACCCCTCCGGCTCGTGCGGCGAGACGTTGTGCCGCCGGTTCCAGAGGTAGAGCCCCATCTGCAGGGCCGCCGCGTCCCCGTAGAGCATCAGCCACACCTCTGGCGCGACGGTGATGCCCGACGCTCCCAGCCACAGGAAGAGCAGGCAGCTCACACCGCCGAGCACCCAGGTCGCGGCGCTCATCGGGTAGTACGCCAGCATCAGCGAGTAGTTGAGGAGCCGCCCGGCGGCATGCCGGTGGGGCGACCGGCCGTACTGGCGGAGCAGCGTCTCGAACGTCCCCCGGGACCAGCGCAGCTGCTGGGTGAAGAAGTCCGTCCACGAGACGGGGCCCTCCCCCACCGCGAGGACGTCCGGGGTGTAGACCGAACGCCACCTGCGTCCGGTGCGGGGGTTGCGGCGCCGGTGGATCTCGAACCCGGTGGCCATGTCCTCGGTGATGGAGTCGCTCAGGCCGCCCACCTGGCGCAGCGCCGCGATGCGCACCACGTTGTTCGTGCCGACCAGCATGGGCGAGCCGTAGCGGTTGCCGGCGCGTTGTATCAGTGCGTGGAAGAGGAACTGCTGGCTCTCGGCGAACTTGGTGACCGGGGTGTCGTAGTTGCCGTAGACCTGCGGTCCGACGACGAAGGCGACATCGGGGTCCCGGAAGTACCCGAGCATCCGCTCCAGGTACTCCGGGAGCGGGACGTGGTCGGTGTCGACGCCCGCGAAGAAGTCGTAGGCGTCTCCGTGCGCCTCCAGCCAGGCGTTGTAGTTGCCGTGCTTGGTACGGGCGCGGAACGGCCCCCGGGGCCGGTTCCATTCGGGGACGCCGCGCCGCGTGAAGTGCCGCACGCCGAGCTCCTCGCAGAGGGCGCGGGCCTCGGGGTCGTCCCCCTCGTCGAGCAGCCAGACGTGCAGGCGGCCGCGGTGGCGGATCCGCACGGCCGCGCGGAGCGTCGCGCGGACCATGGATATCGGCTCCTTGCCGGGCACGTACGTGGTGAGGAAGGCGACCTTCGTGTTCCTCCCGGGGCGGACCGGCACGGGGTCGCGCGCCACGAGAGTCGCGTGGGCGATGGAGAGGACGTTGCACAGCCGGAACAGCTCGATCAGCGCGACCGACACCAGCATCAGGGTGTCGGCGACCAACGGCCGGCCGGGAGCGGCCTCGCGACTGGTCCAGTGTTCCGGCAGGACGAGCCAGCCGAGCAGAAGCGCCGACAGCACCGGCGCGGCGAGTATGAGCAGCACCGCGCGTATCCGGTGCGGTTCCCGCGACAGCAGGCTGCGGTACTGCACGCGGTAGTCCGGGCCGGCCGGACCGACGGGTCCCGCCAGGCGGCTGCAGGCCGCGTAGTCGTACCCGACAGACGCCACGGAGCCCTCCACCTCGCCCACCGCGAACAACGGACATGTCCACCCAAAGGGAGACCGTTGCGGGTGTCGAGCCGGAAGGGTCCGTGCGGGCGGAGAGCCGCGTGCCGCTCGGGACGGGCGGCGCTCAGGACAGGTGGTGCTCGATCGTCTCCACCTTGGACGTCAGGCCGTCCGTGACGCCCTCACGGATGTCGGCCTTCAGCACCAGCGAGACGCGCGGCGCACGGGCCTCCACCGCGGCGACGGCACGCCGCACCACGTCCATGCAGGTGTCCCAGTCGCCCTCGATCGAGGTGAACATCGCGTCGGTGCGGTGCGGCAGGCCGGATGCGCGGACCACCCGGACGGCGTCGGCCACGTACTCCCCCACGTCCTCGCCGACGCCCAGCGGCGTGACGGAGAAGGCGACGATCACGAGGCGGACACCGCGTCGGCGGCCGGCCGGGACTCCGCGGCAGCCTCGCTCTCCTCGCGCTTGAGGATCCGGTCGCCGTAGAGACCGCCGAACGGCAGCAGGGCGAGAACGAAGAAGAGCGCCACCCGCTTGACGGGCCACTTCGCGCGGTTCCACACGTCGGCCAGCATCACGACGTACAGCACGAACAGCACGCCGTGGATCATGCCGAGCGGCATCATCAGGAAGTCGATGTCGGACACGCGGCTGAGCAGCGAGCCGAACACCAGCAGCGCGGGGAAGGAGAGCGCCTCCGGCACGGAGACGAGTCGCAGACGGTGCACGGCGGCAGCGGTCCTGGAGTCCACAGCGGGTTCCTCGATCTTTGTGAACGGATGCACAAGCCCTGCCATTGTGGCACTCCCCCCGGAACGGGCACGCGCCGGGTAGGTTCACCCATGTGGCTCAGTTCCGACTTCAAGGCAGCAAGGTGCTCGCGGTCACCATGACCGGCGACGCCGTGAAAGCGAAGAACGGCGCGATGGTCGCCTACGACGGCCGGATGTCGTTCAAGAAGCTCACCGGCGGAGGCGAAGGCCTCCGCGGCATGGTGACCCGCCGTATCACCGGCGAGCAGATGGAGATGATGGAGGTGAAGGGGGAGGGCACCTGCTGGTTCGCCGACCGCGCGAGCGACGTGAGCCTGGTGGACCTGCACGGCGACACCCTGTACGTGGAGTCGTCGAACCTGCTGTGCGCCGACGCCTCGCTGCGCACCGGCACCAACTTCACCGGCCTGCGGGGCGCGTCCCAGGGCAACGGCCTGTTCACCACCACCGTCGAGGGGACGGGCCGGGCGGCCCTCATGTCCGCCGGGACCCCGGTGGTGCTCCGCGTCTCGCAGGGCCAGCCGCTCCAGGTCGACCCCGGCGCGTACGTGGCGCACACCGGGAACCTGCGGCAGGACTTCCAGTCGGGGGTGACCTTCCGCACCTTCATGGGCGAGGGTTCGGGCGAGTCCTTCCAGATCCGGTTCGAGGGCGAGGGCCTGGTGTACGTGCAGCCCAGCGAGCGCAACACGATCGGAGGGCAGATCTGATGCCGTTCCGGCGCATCAACTCCAAGATCGTCGAGGCGCGGGTGACACCCGGCTCGCGGATGTTCAGCCAGCGGGGGGCGATGCTCGCCTACCGCGGTGACGTGTCCTTCACCCCCAACCTCACCGGCGGCCAGGGCGGCGTCATGGCCATGATCGGCCGACGGGCCGCGGGAGAGGACACGCCCCTGATGACCGTCGAGGGCGACGGATCGGTGATGTTCGGGCACGGCGGTCACCACGTGCAGATCATCGAACTGCGGGGCGAGACGCTCCACGCCGAGGCCGACCGGCTGCTCGCCTTCGACGGAACGCTGGAACAGGGCACCATGTTCATGGGCTCGCAGGGTGGCGTGATGGGCATGGTGCGGGGCCAGGTGACCGGACAGGGCCTGTTCACCACGACACTGCGCGGGCAGGGTTCGCTCGCCGTGATGGCGCACGGCGGCGTCGTCGAACTGCCCATCACCCCCGACCGTCCGGTGCACGTCGACCCGCAGGCCTACGTGGCCCATCGCGGCGACGTGAACAACAAGCTGTCCACGGCGCTGGGCTGGCGCGACATGGTGGGGCGAGGCTCCGGCGAGGCGTTCCAGCTGGAGCTTTCCGGCAACGGCACGGTCTACGTGCAGGCGAGCGAGGAGAAGCTGTGACCACCCCTCTGGACTTCACCACGTTGCCGGCGGACGACAACGTGAACCCGTACACCTTCTGCGTGGAACTCCGCGGCAGCCGCTGGTTCCTGCAGAAGGGAAAGATGATCGCCTACTACGGGCAGATCGCGTTCCACGGCATCGGCCACGGACCGCTGGACGGGCTGATCGCCGGCAGTTTCCACTCACCGCTGCACGCCGCGGACTGGGTGGTCGCCGAGGGCGGCGGCAAGATGCTGCTCGCCGACCGGGCCTTCGACGTCAACTCCTACGACCTGGAGGACGGCAACCTGACCGTCCGGTCCGGGAACCTGCTCGCCTTCGAGCCCTCCCTGTCGCTGAAGCAATCGATCATCCCCGGCTTCCTCACGCTGATCGGCACGGGGAAGTTCGTGGCCGCGTCCAACGGCGAGGTGCACTTCGTCGAACCACCGGTGCGGGTCGACCCGGAGGCGCTGGTCGGGTGGGCCGACTGCCCGTCGCCGTGCCACCACTACGACCACCAGTACCTGCGCGGTGTGATGGGCGGCGTGCGGGCCCTGACCGGCTGGGGCGGAGCCTCGGGCGAGGAGCACCAGTACGAGTTCACCGGCTCGGGGACCGTACTCGTCCAGTCGACCGAGCAGGTGATGCCCGCCCAACCCACCGGGGAGGGCCCGCACCACGGGGGTGGGCACGGGACGGGCGGCCCGCAGTCGCCCGGGCTCCCGGGCCAGCTCGGCGACCTCCAGCGGCGCTTCGGTCTCTAGCGCTGGATAGGGTCCCGCTCATGAACACCGACAGAGGTTGGCTCACGCCCGCGGAGCAGCAGGCATGGCGGACACACCTGGACGTCAGCCGGTTGCTGATGTACCAACTGGAGCGGGATCTGCAGCCCTTCGGACTGACCAACAACGACTACGAGATCCTGGTCAACCTCTCCGAGTCGCCCGAACACCGGGTCCGGATGAGCGAACTCGCCCACCGGACCCGGCAGTCCAAATCGCGCCTCTCCCACCAGATCACCCGCCTGGAGAAGTCCGGCCTGGTGCGCCGCGAGAGCTGCGAGTCGGACCGGCGGGGACTGTTCGCCGTGCTCACCGAGCAGGGGTGGGAGACGATGCGCGAGGTGGCCCCGCACCACGTCGCCTCGGTGCGCCGGCACTTCATCGACCTGATGTCGCCCGCGGAGCTGGAACAGCTCCAGACCTCGCTGTCGGCGGTCGCCGACCATCTGCACGCGGTGCACGACCGCTGATCCGGTAGGTACGGGAACCGGCCCGCACACCGGTCCGCCTCCGCCGGACGGCCCCCGGCGGGGGCGGAAAACGGGTCGACAGGGCTTCTCGACGCCCCCACAGTGGTTGCCCATGACGAGCAGTGAGCTGTGGAGCCGTGCGACCGCCGACCGGTACGACGCCGAGGAGGCGGAGATGTCGTCGGCCGCCGTACTCGGACCGACCCTGGACTTCCTCGTCGAACTCGCCGGGGACGGCAGGGCGCTGGAGTTCGCCATCGGCACCGGACGGGTGGGCGTACCGCTCCGGGAACGCGGCGTGCCGGTGGCGGGCATCGAACTGTCGGAGCACATGACAGCAGTCCTGCGGCGCAAGGTCGACGAGGAGACGCTCCCGGTGGCCGTCGGGGACATGGCCACCACCGTCGTCCCCGGCACGTTCGGCCTCGTCTACCTCGTCTACAACACCATCACGAACCTGCTCACCCAGGACGAGCAGGTCGAGTGCTTCCGCAACGCCGCGCGCCACCTGGCACCGGGCGGCCGGTTCGTCGTCGAACTGGGCGTGCCGCCGCTGCGGTTCCTGCCGCCCGGCCAGGTCGCGGTGCCCTTCGACGTCTCCGAGCAGCATCTCGGCTTCGACACCTTCGACCTGGTCGAGCAGATCCTCGTCTCGCACCACCTCACCCACGAGGGCGGGGACGGGAACTACCGTCGCGAGCACTCCCGGCACCGGTACGCCTGGCCGGCGGAGCTCGACCTGATGGCACGGATCGCCGGGCTGGAGCGGGAACGGCGCGTCGCGGACTGGGACGGGACGCCGTTCGCGCAGGACTCCACGAAGCACATCTCGGTGTGGCGCAAACCGGCGTGAGAGCCGACCGGGGGCCCCCGGGG
>NZ_JBJZOM010000026.1:0-53260 GCF_047200695.1 Streptomyces callyspongiae | reverse complement strand
GGGGGCCAACCCCGGGGTGCGCGCCCCCGGGGCCCCGGGGGGCCGGGGGGCCCCCGGCCCCCACGAACCGAGGAACGTGGCGCGAGCAGCGGCGCTCAGCCCTCGTCGGTGAGTCCGGCGACGAGCTCGTCCGCCGCCGCGTACGGGTCGAGCGACCCGTTGACGATGCGTTCCGCGAGCGCCCCGAGCCTGCGGTCCCCGCTGAGGCCGGCGATCCGCTCACGCAGTGCGGTGACCGCGATCGTCTCGATCTCCCGGGCGGCCCGCTTCGCGCGACGCTCGCCGAGCACACCGTGCTCCTCCATCCAGGCCCGGTGCTTCTCCAACGCCTCGACGACCTCGTCGAGGCCCTCGCCGCGGGCCGCGACCGTCTTCACGATCGGCGGACGCCAGTCGCCCGGGGCCCGCGCCTCGCCGAGACCGAGCATGTGGTTGAGCTCGCGGGCGGTGGCGTCCGCGCCGTCCCGGTCGGCCTTGTTGACGACGTACACGTCGCCGATCTCCAGGATGCCCGCCTTCGCGGCCTGGATACCGTCGCCCATCCCCGGGGCCAGCAGCACCATGCTGGTGTCGGCCTGCGAGGCGATCTCCACCTCGGACTGGCCGACCCCCACCGTCTCGACCAGGATCACGTCGCAGCCCGCCGCGTCGAGCACACGGACGGCCTGCGGCGCGGCCCAGGCCAGACCGCCCAGATGGCCCCGCGTCGCCATCGAGCGGATGTAGACGCCGGGGTCGGAGGCGTGCTCGCCCATCCGGACGCGGTCGCCCAGCAGCGCCCCTCCGGAGAACGGCGAGGACGGGTCGACGGCGAGCACACCGACCCGTTTCCCGGCTCGGCGGTAGGCCGTGACCAGCGCCGAGGTGGAGGTGGACTTGCCCACCCCCGGCGAGCCGGTCAGGCCGACCACGTAGGCGTTGCCGCAGCGCGGGGCGAGCGCCGCCATCACCTCCCGGAGCTGCGGGGACGCCCCCTCCACCAGAGAGATCAGCCGGGCGACGGCACGGGGCCGCCCTTCCCGGGCCTGCGCCACCAGAGTGGGGACGTCCACCACGTGTCTTCCTCCGTCGGTCGTACGGTCGGTCCGCGCCGTCGGGCGGCCGGAGTCACTTGCCGGGAACCCGGAGAACCAGTGCGTCTCCCTGGCCCCCGCCGCCGCACAGCGCGGCGGCACCCGTGCCGCCGCCCCGCCGGCGCAGCTCCAGTGCGAGGTGCAGGGCGATGCGGGCGCCCGACATACCGATCGGGTGACCCAGGGCGATGGCACCACCGTTCACGTTCACCTTTTCAGGTGATACGCCGAGGTCCTTCATGGACTGCACGCAGACCGCGGCGAACGCCTCGTTGATCTCGACGAGATCGAGGTCCTCCACCGACAGGCCGTCCTTCTTCAGGGCGTGCTGGATGGCGTTGGCGGGCTGCGACTGCAGCGAGTTGTCCGGTCCCGCGACGTTGCCGTGGGCGCCGATCTCGGCGATCCACTCCAGTCCCAGCTCCTCCGCGCGGGCCTTGCTCATCACGACGACGGCCGCGGCGCCGTCGGAGATCTGCGAGGCGGAACCCGCGGTGATGGTGCCGTCCTTGGCGAAGGCCGGGCGCAGCTTGCCCAGGGACTCCGCGGTGGTGTCGCCGCGGATGCCCTCGTCCTGCGAGAAGACCACGGGGTCGCCCTTGCGCTGCGGGATCTCCACCGGCGTGATCTCGGCCTCGAAGAGACCGGCGGACTGCGCCGCGGCGGCCTTCTGGTGCGAGGCGGCGGCGATCTCGTCCTGCTCGGCGCGGCCGATGCCGAGGCGGGTGTTGTGCTTCTCGGTGGACTCGCCCATGGCGATGTTCTCGAACGCGTCGGTGAGACCGTCGTGCGCCATGGCGTCGAGCATCTCCACCGCGCCGTACTTGTAGCCGGAACGCGACTTCGGCAGCAGGTGCGGGGCGTTGGTCATGGACTCCTGGCCGCCCGCCACGACCACGTCGAACTCGCCGGCCCGGACCAACTGGTCCGCCAGGGCGATGGCGTCGAGACCGGAGAGACAGACCTTGTTCACCGTCAGCGCCGGAACGTTCATCGGGATGCCCGCCTCGACCGCGGCCTGGCGCGCCGGGATCTGCCCGGCACCCGCCTGGAGCACCTGGCCCATGATCACGTACTCCACCTGGTCGCCACCGATGCCGGCCCGGTCGAGGGCGGCCTTGATGGCGAAGCCGCCCAGGTCGGCTCCGGAGAAGGACTTGAGTGAACCGAGCAGGCGCCCCATGGGGGTCCGCGCACCCGCGACGATCACCGAGGTCGTGCTGCTGGACGTACCGGTCATGACGAGTCCTTCCGGCGGGATGTTAACGAGGGTTATCCCACGGTACTGAGCGGTCCACCTCCTGGTCACCCATCGGCCGGTGTGACCGTGCGCACGTTGCGTAACCGCAGCGGACGCGCTGCACTGTCCCCATGCTGACGCGTATCGACCACATCGGGATCGCCTGCTTCGACCTCGACGAGACCGTCGAGTTCTACCGTGCCACGTACGGCTTCGAGGTGTTCCACACCGAGGTCAACGAGGAGCAGGGTGTCCGCGAGGCCATGCTCCGCATCAACGGCACCGACGACGGCGGGGCCTCCTACCTGCAGCTGCTGGAACCCGTACGGCCGGACTCGACCGTCGCGAAGTGGCTCGACCGCCACGGCGAGGGCGTGCACCACATCGCCTTCGGCACGGCCGATGTGGACGGCGAGGCCGCGGCCGTCCGGGAGAAGGGGGTCCGCGTGCTGTACGACGAGCCGCGCCGGGGGTCGATGGACTCCCGAATCACCTTCCTGCACCCGAAGGACTGCCACGGCGTGCTCACCGAACTCGTCACCTCGGCGTCGGCCCGGGCGGCCTCTCCCGCCGAGCCCGACGGGACGGACCGCTGACGCCTGCTTCCCCCGGCCGGTAGAGTGGCGTCACGGCCGGGGCGGCTCGTCGGGGCTCCCTCGCAGTTGGAGGGGTGGGCACGGCCCACGTTCCGCCGATGATCTGACACCATTTCCCCGACAGGCCCGGGAGACGCCCGTTCCGAGGACGTCTCACCGGCAGGGCGGCGGAGAAATGGGCCAGTTCACCTTCACGACGACCAGGGGACGGATGGGACCGCACTGTGCGGGGCAACGACCGCTACGAGGCTGACGACCACCTCTCGCGTTTCGAAGCCGAGATGGAGCGGCTGAAGAAGGAGCGGGAGAAGGCGGTCGACCACGCCGACGATCTCGGCTACCAGGTCGAAGTACTGCGTGCCAAGCTGCACGAGGCGCGCCGGGCACTCGCGACGCGCCCGGCCGCCGGCTACGACAACCTGACGCAGCAGGCCGAACAGCTCCTGCACAACGCTCAGGTGCAGGCCGACCAGCTCAGAGCGGACGCCGACCGGGAACTGCGCCAGGCACGGGCCGAGAGCCAGCGCATCCTCCAGGAACAGACCGAGGCGCAGTCGCGGCTGGAGGCCGACCTGCACGGCGAGGCGGTGCGCCGCCGGCAGCAGTTGGACCAGGAGCTGGCCGAACGCCGCGCGACCGTCGAGTCCCATGTCAACGAGAACGTCGCCTGGGCCGAACAACTGCGCACCCGCACCGAGCAGCAGGCGCGGCGCCTGATGGAGGAGACCCGCGCCGAGGCGGAGCGTTCCCTCGCGCAGGCGCGGGAAGAGGCGCACCGCCTGACGGAGGAGTCCCGGCACCGCCTCAGCACCGAGGCCGAGAACGCCCGTGCGGAGGCCGACGCCCTGCTGCGGCGGGCCCGGGCCGAGGCGGAGCGGATGCTCGCCACCGCATCCGCCCAGGCGCAGGAGGCCACCGACCAGGCCGAGCAGCTGCGCGTCAGGACCGCCGAGGAGTCCGAGGCCGGTCGCCGGGAGGCCGCCGACCTGGTGCGCCGGGCCGAGAGCCGGATGCAGGAGGCGGAGACCGCGCTGCGGGAGGCTCGTGCGGAGGCCGAGAAGAAGCTCTCGGAGGCCGAGGAGCAGGCCGCCGAGAAGCTGAGTTCGGCGGAGGCGGTCAACGAGCAGCGGGTGCGGACCGCGAAGTCGGAGGTGGCCCGCCTGGTCGGGGACGCCACCAAGGAGTCCGACACCATCCGCAGCGAGGCGGAGCAGATCCGTCAGGACGCCCGGGACGAGGCGGAGCGCCTGATCGCCGAGGCCCGCGAGGAGGCCCGCACCCGCACGGCGGAGGAGTCCGCCAACCAGCTCGCCGAGGCGGCCCGTACGGCCGAGGACGTGCTGAACAAGGCGTCCGAGCAGGCCAAGGCCACCACCAAGGCGGCCACCGAGGAGGCGGAGCGGCTGCGCCGGGAGGCGGAGGCGGAGGCCGACAGGCTCCGTTCCGAGGCCCACGACGTCGCCGAGGAGCTCAAGGGCGCGGCCAAGGACGACACCCGGGACTACCGGGCCAAGACCGTGGAGCTCCAGGAGGAGGCGCGGCGGCTCCGCGGCGAGGCGGAGCAGCTGCGGGCCGAGGCGGTCGAGGAGGGCGAGAAGATCCGCGGCGAGGCCCGCCGCGACGCCGTCCAGCAGATCGAGGAGGCCGCGAACAGCGCCGAGGAGCTGCTCGCCAAGGCGCGGGGGGACGCCGAGGAGCTCCGGACGGACGCCACGACGGAGAGCGAGCGGCTCCGCACCGAGGCGATCGAGCGGGCGACCGCGCTGCGCCGGCAGGCCGAGGAGACCCTCGAGCGGGCCCGCAAGGAAGCGGAGGAACTGCGCAGCGGGGCGGAGGAGCAGGCCGAGCGGACGCGTTCCGAGGCGGCCGAGGCGGGGCGCCGTGTCAAGGACGACGCCGAGGAGGCCGCCCGGGAACTGCAGGAGACGACCCGGGAGGAGACCGAGCGGCTGCGGACGGACGCCGAGGAGAAGGTGTCCCGGGCCGAGGAGGAGCTGCGCAAGGCCCGCACCGAGGCGGAACGTCTCCGCGACGAGGCCCGCACCGAGGTCGAGCAGCTGCGCAGCGAGGCGGCCGAGCGGCGCCGCACCCTCCAGCAGGAGGCCGAGGAGGAGGCGTCACGGCTCCGTGAGGAGGCCGCCTCGGACGCCTCGCAGGCACGCGCCGAGGGCGAAAGCCTCGCGGTGCAGCTGCGCAGCGAGGCCGCGTCCGAGGCGGAGCGGCTGCGGGCCGAGGCGCAGGAGTCGGCCGATCGGGTGCGCGCGGAGGCCGACGCGGCCGCCGAACGGTCCAGCACCGAGGCGGCGGAGGCTCTGGAGGCGGCGCGGACGGAGGCCGAGCGGCGCCGCCGGGAGGCCGACGAACTCCTGGCGAGTGCCCGCGAGGAGGCGCACCAGGAGCGCACGGCAGCGCGCGAGCAGAGCGAGGAGCTGCTGGCGACCGCCCGTCAGCGGGTGGACGACGCGCAGAACGAGGCGGCCCGGATCGTCGAGGAGGCCGAGCGGCGCGCCGCGGAACTGGTCGCGAGCGCGGAGGAGACCGCGCAGCAGGTGCGCGACTCGGTGTCGGGTCTGCACGAGCAGGCGGAGCAGGAGATCGCCGCCCTGCACCGGCGGGCGCAGGAGGAGACGGACGCGGCGAAGGCGCTGGCGGAGCGCACGGTCGACGATGCGATGACCTCGGCCGAGCGGACGCGTGCCGACGCGGAGCGGCTGCGCGACGAGGCCCGCGAGGACGCCTCCCGGAAGCGGAACGAGGCGGCCGAGCAGGCCGATTCACTCCTGTCCCAGGCCGGCGAGGAGGCCGACCGCGTCACCTCGTCCGCGGAGGAGAGCGCCCGGAGCACGGTCGCCTCGGCCCGCGAGGAGGCGGAGCGCCTCGTCGCGGAGGCCCGGGCCGAGGGCCGGGACTACGTGGAGAAGGCGCGGGCCGACGCCGATCGGATGCTGGAGGAGGCCCGTGCCGACGCGGCCGCCACGCGGGAGCGCGCGGAGGAGCTCCGCGAGCGGATCACGAGCGAGGTCGAGGAGCTCCACGAACGGGCGCGGCGCGAGTCGGCCGAGGCGATGAAGTCCGCCGGTGAACGGTGCGACGCGCTGGTGAAGACCGCCGAGGAGCAGTTGGCGGAGGCACGCGAGAAGGCCAAGGAACTGGTCGACGACGCGGAGTCGGAGGCCGGCAAGGTCCGCATCTCCGCCGTGCGCAAGGCCGAGGGGCTGCTCAAGGAGGCGGAGCAGCGCAAGGCGACTCTGCTGGCGGAGGCGGAGAAGGCCCGCGAGGACGCCGACACGGAGGCGCAGCGCATCCTCGAGGAGGGCCGCCGCGAGCTCGAGGTGCTCGAGCGGCGCCAGGAGGACATCAACTCCGAGATCTCCCGGGTCCAGGACGTTCTGGAGGCACTGGAGGCCTTCGAGGCTCCCGGCGGTCCGGGTGGCGGCAAGGGCTCCGCCAAGAACGGCAACAAGAAGGACGGTTCGGACTCCGGCGCCAACGGCGGGGTCAAGGCGGCTGCCGGTGCAGGCAGTTCACGTGGAGGTGGCAAGTCGTCCGGGAGTTAGCCACTCGAACGAGCGAGCAAACTTCAGAACAAACGGGCAACCGCTCGAAGACACGCCGCTTGTCCCCCTAGGATTCCGATATCACTCCCCGTCTGATATTCCATCCCCCGTCTGACTCGACAGGAACCCCATGAGCGACACTTCTTCTCCCCACGGCTTCGACCTCGTGCGGCGTGGCTACGACAAGGGCCAGGTGGACGACCGCATCACCAAGCTCGTCGCCGACCGGGACAGCGCACTCGCCCGCATCACCTCTCTGGAGAAGCGGATCGAGGAACTCCACCTCGAGACGCAGAACGCCCAGGCCCAGGTCAACGATTCGGAACCGTCGTACGCCGGCCTGGGGGCCCGTGTCGAGAAGATCCTGCGCCTCGCCGAGGAGGAGGCCAAGGATCTCCGCGAGGAGGCGCGTCGGGCCGCCGAGCAGCACCGCGAGATGGCGGAGGACGCCGCTCAGCAGGTGCGGAACGACGCCGAGGCGTTCGCCGCCGACCGCAAGCGGAAGGCCGAGGACGACGGCGCCCGGATCGTCGAGCAGGCGAAGGACGAAGCGGGTCAGCTGCGTTCGGACGCCGAGAAGGACGCGCAGTCCAAGCGCGAGGAGGCCGACTCCCTCTTCGAGGACACCCGTGCCAAGGCCGCCCAGGCCGCCGCCGACTTCGAGACCAACCTGGCGAAGCGGCGGGAGGCGTCCGAGCGCGACCTGGCCTCGCGGCAGGCGAAGGCTGAGAAGCGGCTCGCGGAGATCGAGCACCGTGCGGAGCAGCTGCGCCTGGAGGCCGAGAAGCTGCGCACCGACGCCGAGCGCCGCGCCCGCCAGACGGTGGAGACGGCGCAGCGCCAGGCCGAGGACATCGTGGCCGACGCCAACGCCAAGGCGGACCGCGTCCGCAGCGAGTCGGAGCGCGAGCTGGCCGCCCTCACCAACCGTCGCGACAGCATCAATGCCCAGCTCACCAACGTGCGTGAGATGCTCGCGACGCTGACGGGCGCGGCGGTCGCCGCCGCCGGCCAGCCGGGCGAGGGGGAGGTCGACGAGGAAGCGCTCTCGCAGGGCGTTCCGGCCCAGCAGTCCCGCTGAGGCGAGCCGCCGGGCTCCGGCGGTGACGCGGACGAGACACCAGAAGCCCCGCACCCGGTACCGGGTGCGGGGCTCCGTGCAGGGTCCCGCGCGGCACGGACGCACGACCGTGCCCGTAGGATCGTTCGCATGATCGAGCTCGAAGGTCTGACCAAGCGCTTCGGATCGAAGGTCGCCGTCGACCACCTCACGTTCTCCGTGCGGCCGGGGGTGGTGACCGGCTTCCTCGGCCCCAACGGGGCCGGCAAGTCCACCACCATGCGCATGATGCTCGGCCTGGACGCGCCCACCAGCGGGCGCGTCCTGATCGACGGGCAGCGCTACGACCACCTGCAGGAGCCGCTGAACTCCATCGGTGCGCTGCTGGAGGCCAAGTCGGTGCACGGCGGGCGGACCGCCCACAAGCACCTGCTGTGCCTGGCGCAGAGCAACGGCATCCCGCCGCGGAGAGTCTCGGAGGTTCTCGACCTGGTGGGGCTGTCCGCGGTCGCCAAAAAGCGCCCCAAGGGCTTCTCGCTCGGCATGGGCCAGCGCCTCGGCATCGCCGCCGCCCTGCTCGGCGACCCGAAGATCCTCATGTTCGACGAGCCTGTCAACGGGCTCGACCCCGAGGGCATCCACTGGATCCGCAATCTCATGCAGCAACTGGCGAACGAGGGCCGCACCGTCTTCGTCTCCAGCCATCTCATGAGCGAGATGGCCCTCACCGCCGAACACCTGGTGGTGATCGGCCAGGGCAAGCTCCTCGCGGACACCCGCATGTCCGACTTCATCGCACGGAACTCGCGGTCCTACGTGCGGGTGCGGACCCCGGAGCCGGAGAAGCTGCGCGACGCGCTGCACGAGGAGGGGGTGCGGCCCACCGCCGCCGAGGACGGCTCGCTGGAGGTCGAAGGGCTGGAGGCCTCCCGTGTCGGCGAACTGGCCGCGCGGAAGCAGCTGGTCCTGCACGAGCTCGCTCCGCAGCAGGCCTCCCTGGAGGAGGCCTTCATGCAGCTGACGGCCGGCGCCGTGGAGTACCACGCGCACACGGCGGCTCCGGCCGCCCCACCGCAGCCCGCGGACGCCGGAGGCGCACCGCCGGCCGGTACGCCGCCGAGGACCGCCGACGCACCGCAGGAACGCCGCCCCGGCTGGGGCGAGGGCTGGAAGAAGGGCCGCTGACCGATGGCACACGTATCGCGGGTTCTGCGCTCGGAGTGGACCAAGATCGCCTCCGTGCGCTCGACGTTCTGGACACTGACCACCGCCGCCGTCGTCACGATCGGGCTCGGGGCACTGATCTCCTCCCTCACTGCCTCGTCCTTCAACGACCTGCCGCCGCAGGAGAGGCTCACCTTCGACCCCGTCTTCACCAGCTTCGCCGGCACCTCCCTCGGCCAGCTCGCCATGATCGCCTTCGGGGTGCTGGCCGTCTCCAGCGAGTACAGCACCGGCATGATCCGCAGTTCGCTGGGGGCGGTGCCGCAGCGCGGCACCTTCATGGCCGCGAAGATCGCGGTGGCGACGTCCCTGGTGTTCGTCGTCGGCATGGCGACCAGCTTCGTGACCTTCTTCCTGGGGCAGGCCCTGCTGGACGAGTACAGCACCACGCTGGGCGAGGAGCACGTGCTGCGCGCCGTGATCGGCGGCGGGCTCTACATGACGCTGATGGCGCTGTTCGCCATGGGGGTGACGTTCGTGCTCCGCAGTCCGCTGCTGGCGTTCGCCATCCTGATGCCGTTCTTCTTCCTGGTGTCGAACATCCTCGGCACGGTCGAGGCCACCCGTGACGTCGCCCAGTACCTGCCCGACCAGGCAGGTTCGATGATCATGTCGGTGGTCGAGGGGAGCATGGGCACCGGGGACCGGCCCTACGGGCCCTGGGGCGGTCTGCTCATCATGGTGGCCTGGGTCGTCGCCGCCCTCCTCGCGGGTTTCGTCGTGCTGAAGAAGCGCGACGCCTGACACCTGCCGGGGCGGCGGGAAAGACCCGGCCCGCGCCCTGGGGATCCGCGCTCGCCCCCGGTAGCCTCCTGGCCGTGACCGGGGGCGAACCGCGTGGGCGGCCGCGCATGCCCCGCAACCGCATCCAGGGGCGAACATGATCGAAGCGGACGGCCTGACGAAGCGCTACGGCGCCAGGACAGCCGTGGACAACCTGTCCTTCCGGGTACGGCCGGGCGCCGTCACCGGCTTCCTGGGACCGAACGGCTCCGGGAAGTCGACGACGATGCGCATGATCCTGGGCCTGGACGCGCCCACCTCGGGGCGCGTCACCATCGGGGGGCGGACGTACCGGGACCTGCCCGACGCACCACGCAGGGTGGGGGCCCTGCTGGACGCGAGGGCCGTGCACGGCGGGCGCAGTGCACGCAACCACCTCCGGTGCCTGGCCCGGTTGTCCGGTATCCCGCTGCGGCGGGTGGACGAGGTGCTCGGACTCGTGGGCCTGCGGGACGTCGCGGGCAAACGCTCCAAGGGCTTTTCGCTCGGCATGGGCCAGCGCCTCGGCATCGCCGCCGCCCTGCTCGGCGACCCGCAGGTGCTCCTGTTCGACGAGCCCGTCAACGGCCTCGACCCCGAAGGCATCCTCTGGGTGCGCACGCTGATGAAACAACTCGCCTACGAGGGCCGCACCGTCTTCGTCTCCAGCCACCTCATGAGCGAGATGGCCCTCACCGCGGACCATCTCATCGTCATCGGTCGCGGGCAGTTGATGGCCGACATGCCGGTGACGGACTTCATCGCGCAGAACTCCGCCGAGTACGCCCGGGTGCGCACCCCGGACCACGAACCCGGCGCCCACGAGAAGCTGACAGCGGCGCTGGCAGAAGCCGGAGCCCGCGTACGGACCGAGGAGGACGGCGCGCTGCGGGTGACGGGACTGCCCCTCCCCCGCATCAGCGACCTCGCCCACGAGGCGGACGTACGGCTGTGGGAACTCTCCCCGCACCGGGCCTCGCTGGAGGAGGCCTACATGCGCATGACCCAGGGGGCGGTGGACTACCGGTCCAGCGCGCCGGCATCCGCCGGGACGGCCTCCGCGCACCCGCCCACCACCGAGAACGAGCCGCAGAGCGAGGACGCACGTTGACGACGCCGCACCCGCACCCCGCACCGGGCGGCCGGGAGCCGCAGCCTGCTCCCGCTCCCGCCGCACCTCCCGGCCCCCGGCAGGCGGCACCCGGCGCCGCCGCGGCTCCGCCCCGGCGCACACACCTCGGGCACGCGCTCGCCTCCGAGTGGACGAAGATCCGCACGGTCCGCTCGACGGTGTGGACCCTGGGAGTGATGTTCCTGCTGGTCGTCGGCATCGGTGTGCCGGTGGCCCTGGCCCGCCGCACCGAGAGTCCCGACGTCGTCACCATGCCGCTGCTCGGCGGCGGCCTGTTCGGCCTGATGCTCGGGCAGATCTGCGTCCTCACCCTCGGAGCCCTGGTGATCACCTCCGAGTACGGCACCGGAATGATCCGCACGACGATGACCTCCTGTCCCGCCCGGGGGCGGGTGCTGCTCGCGAAGGCTCTCGTCCTCTTCCTCGTCGCCTTCCTCACGACGACCGCCGCGACCTCCCTGACCGCACTGATCCAGCACGGCGCCCTGGGCGGCATGCCGATCCGTTCCGGCGACTACGTCGGCGGGGACGTCCGGAACCCCGTCGTCGAACCGTTCACCGCGACCGGCGGCGAATGGTTCGACGCCACGGTCGGGGCAGGGCTGTACGTGGCGCTGCTGGGCCTGCTCTCCCTCGCCGTGGGGGCGATGCTGCGCCATTCCGCGGGAGCGATCACCACCATGCTCGGGCTGGTGCTGCTCCCGATGCTGGTGGCGCTCTTCATGCGCGGCGAGAGCCTGCGGGACGTCAGCGACGCGCTGCTGGAGTACTCGCCGTTGAACGGTCTGGCCGCCATGTTCCGCATGCCGATGCAGGGCGGCACCGATCCCTGGACCCTGCTCGGGCTGCTGGCCGCCGTCACCGGCGCCGCACTGGCGGGGGCCTACGCCGCGCTCGCCGCCCGCGACGTCTGACCCGCAGGACGACCGGCCAGGACCACGGAACCGGCCTCCAGCAAGCTCAGTAGCGGGGCGCGTTGCGGGACCTCTGGAGCCGCGCGCTCCGGCGGTCCCGCGCGTTCCAGCAGGCCGTGTGCCAGTGCCGCCGGGAGTCCACGTCGCCGTGCCGGGGCCAGGCCACGACGTGCGGAACGCCGGGCGGGATCTCCTGGTCGCAGCCGGGGCACCGGTACTGCTTGGCGGCCGCGCCGCCGCCGATCCGGCGCACCAGCCATTCCTCGCCCCGCCACTCCTCGGTGCGCTCCAATCCGTGGAATCCGCCCCGGCCCTGGCCGCTGTCCCGGGAAGCGGACCTGCCACCGCCGCGCGGGCGGTTACGACGCGGGGACACGGCTGCACCTCGAAGGACGGGACGGTCGGGCGGCTGGCGGGGACGCGGGGCGGCACCGCTGCCACCAGAGTACTGAGCGCGGACGGCCCGGCGCGCCCGGCCTGCACCCTCGAACTGCAGTGCCCCGCCCGTTCCCGGCAGGCGTGGCCGTGCCCTCGGCACATGTCACGCGTTGGTGCCGGAGGGGAGTCCGGAAGGGCGGGCCGCAGAGAGGCGGTGCACGGATGCCACAGCAACAGGACGTGTCGGTCGGCTCGTTCGTCCTGGCCGGGCAGTTCCCGGGACAGGGCCCCGAGGAGGCCCTTCACCGGGCGGTCGAGGCGGCCGACGCCTCGGAGCGTTCCGGACTCGACGCCGTGTGGCTGGCGGAGCACCACTTCGTGCCGTACGGCGTGTGCCCGTCCGCGGTGACCCTCGCCGCCCTGGTGCTGGGGCGGACGCGACGCATCGCCGTCGGCACGGCCGTCAGCGTGCTGCCGAACGCGCACCCGGTGGCGCTCGGGGAACAGGCCGCCCTGCTCCACCTGACCACCGGCGGCCGCTTCACCCTCGGCGTGGGACGCGGCGGCCCCTGGATCGACCTGTCGGTGTTCGGCGGCGGCACGGCGGCGTACGAGCGGCAGTTCCCCGAGGACCTGGAGCTCCTGCTGCGGTGGCTGCGCGAGCCGCGGGTCGGCGCGGAGGGCGAGCGGTACCGCTTTCCGGAGGTCGATGTCGTGCCGCGCCCGGGCGACGCCGTCGCGGGCCCGTCCCGTCCTCCCGGAGTGCTGGTCGCCTGCACCTCCCCGGGCACCGTGCGGCTCGCCGCCCGGCACTGCCTTCCGATGCTGCTCGGGATGCACTGCGGGGACGAGGAAAAGGCCGGGATGACCGCCCTATGGCAGCAGGAGGCCGTGGCGGCGGGGCATCCGCGGGACCGGGTCCGGGCATCGGCGGCGGCACATGTGTCCGCCGGAGTGGTGCAGGTGGCCGACACCCGCGAGGAGGCCGTCGGGCTGCTCACGAAGGCGATGCCCGGGTGGCTGCGGAACGGCCTGGCCGCGCACCGCACGGTGGACGGCCGGAAACGCACGCTGCGGGACCCGTCGGCCTACACCGAACTGCTGTGCTCCCTGCACCCGGTGGGACCGCCGCGGTGGTGCGCCGACCGGCTGGCGGCGACGGCGGACGCCACCGGGGTGCGCCGCTTCGCCCTGCTCGTCGAAGGCACCGGGGATCTCACGGCCACCAGGGCGAACGTGGGCCGGCTGGGGGCGGAGGTCCTGCCGCTGCTCCGCTGACGTCCGGGCACGGCGGCGCGGCGGCACGACGAGCGCGCCGGACGGATGAGCGTCCTCCTCCGCGCCCGCCGCCCCGCGGCGCTCTCAGCAGTCGCGCAGCGTCGGCGACTGGTTGAGCAACTGGCCGCGCACCGAGGTGAAGCGTGCGAGGCGGTCGTCCGCTGCGGAACCGGTCGGGAAGACCGCCACCCGGTGGCAGTTCTGGAAGGCGAGACGCACGGAGAAGTGCCTCTCCAGCGCGCCGCGTATCGCGTCGCTCGCCAGAGCCCGCAGCAACTGGCCGCGGGACTCCTCGTCGGGCGGCGGAGTGAGGTTGTCGGCGAACTCACCACCGTCCGCCTTCAGCCGGGTGACCAGCGCGCTGACGGTCTCCCACGCGTACGGCAGGGAGGTGCGGACGCAGTCGACGAAGGCCGCTTCGTCGACTTCGCCTCGCTCGGCCTGTGCGAGGAGGGCCGGTGAGACGTCGAGCGACATGAGATCTCCTCTCGCGACCCCGTCGCGGGGACGGGGTCCAACGGACGGACGGGGAGCACCGGCACGCACGGCGGGCCCGGCCCGTCCGCGCGCTCCCGCACGCGGTTCCGCACGGCGACGTCCCCGCTGCGAAGCGTAAGCCGCCGGGCACGGACACACCAGACGAAGGCATGCACAACAAGCCAGGAGGGACCCGGGGGCGGATCGCGGAGGGAGCGTCCGGTCGGCTAGCGTGACCGACCATGCGTCTCGTCATCGCCCGCTGCTCCGTCGACTACGCAGGCCGGCTCACCGCCCACCTCCCGACCGCTCCGCGGCTCGTGCTGGTGAAGGCGGACGGCTCGGTCTCCGTCCACGCGGACGACCGCGCCTACAAACCTCTGAACTGGATGTCACCGCCCTGCTCGCTCAAGGAGAGCGAGCAGGACGGCGTGACCGTGTGGACGGTCGTCAACAAGGGCGGCGAGAAGCTCATCATCACCATGGAGGAGGTCCTCCACGACTCCTCGCACGAACTCGGCGTGGATCCGGGCCTCATCAAGGACGGCGTGGAGGCCCACCTGCAGGAGCTCCTCGCCGACCGGATGGAGACCCTCGGCGAGGGCTGGTCCCTCATCCGGCGTGAATACCCCACGGCGATCGGCCCGGTGGACATCCTGTGCCGCGATGCGGACGGCACCACCGTCGCGGTCGAGATCAAACGACGCGGCGAGATCGACGGCGTCGAACAGCTCACGCGCTACCTTGAACTGCTGAACCGGGACCCGCATCTGGCACCGGTGAAGGGTGTGTTCGCGGCGCAGGAGATCAAACCGCAGGCGCGGGTGCTGGCGACGGACCGGGAGATCTCCTGCGTCACCCTCGACTACGACGCGCTGCGCGGCATCGACGACGACAAGCTCCGCCTCTTCTGACGGCCCGCCTCTTCCGGCGGCCCGCGGGCCACGGTTCCCCCCGTACCCGGAGGGGAGAAGAACCGCACCGTGCCGTCAGGCCACCGCGCCGCCGGTGCCGTCGTCCGGGCCGCCGCTCGGCGAGGGAGCGCCCAGCACATCGCCCACCGGATCGCCCGAATCGGGTGAAGCCGAGTCCCCGTCACCCGTCGAGCCCGAACCGGACGGCGACCCGGTGGGGCTGGGACTGCTCGACGGGCTGCTGGAAGGTTCGGAGGACTCCGACGGCGACGGACTGCTGGAGCTGTGCGTCGGAGCGGGACTGCTGGAGGTCTCGCCCGGCTCCCCGTCGCCGCCCGGCGTCGGACGGGGGTCCCGGGTGGACGTCGGCCCGCCGCTCGGGGACGCCGACTCGTCGGCACCGGTGGGACCGGTCGTCGCGTCGGAGTGTCCCGGTGCCGGCGCACCCCCGGAGGAGTGGGAAGCACCGTCGCCGCCGGCCGCCGGCGACGTCGTGGTGCCGTCGGTGGGCGTGTCGGGCAGCGAGTCGGAGTTGCCGGGGCGGCCCGGCCCGCCGGACGGGTCCTCCGAGCTGTCCGAGGCGGCACCGAGAGTCATCACGGTGCCCAGCACGGCCGCGAGCAGCGCTCCCGCGCCGGCGGCCAGCACGTTCTTGCGGGTGCCGTGGACGGCCAGCCCGCGGCGCCCGCCCACGGTGTGCCGGCCGTGGTCCGCGTCCGTGGCGGCGTCCAGCGCGGCGAAGCCGTCGTGGTCCACCGTCGAGACGTCGCCGAACGCGGCCGGCGGCATGCCGCCGGTGTCCCGGGCGCGGAGCGGGGCAGCGTCGTCGACGCGGCGCGTGGGTGCGGTGGGTGCGCCGGCTGAGGTGCCGGGTTCCCCAACGGCCGCCGGCACGCCCGCGTCCGGCGTGCCGGCCTCCGCGGCGGCTCCCGGGGCCGGTGCGGCCTGCGACGGGAAGTCCGGGCCTCCCGTGGCACCCGCCGCCCCGGCGATCGTCGGCCCGTTCGTCGTGCCGGGCGTGATCCCGGCGGCCCCGCCGCCGGCCGCCCTGAGACGGTCCATGACCAGGGCGAGCGTCCGCCGTCCCGCCACGGTGCCGTGCTTGTCGGCGAGAGCGGCCCGCAGCGCGATCGAGGCGTCCAGCTCGGCACGTGCCCGCTCCGGATGTCCCTCGCAGAGGGCCAGAACGCCCAGCTCGTGGTGGAAGTAGGCCTGTTCGGTGATCTCACCGGTGCTGCGCGCCGCCTCCTGACCGGTGCGCAGCAGCCGTTCCCACGCCCCCCGGCGCGAGGCAGCCGCCAGCACCGGGGCCGCCGCGCGCGCCAGCCGTACGGCGTCCTCCGCCGCTCCGGCACGCTGCGCGGACTGCACGGCTGCCACCACCGCGTCGGCCTCTGCGGCGACGCGGGCCGACGGCACCGAGGGGTGGGCGACCCACCAGGCGTAGTGGCGGGCGACGTTGCGGCAGCGCGTGCCGTCGGTGTCCTCGTGGGCCTCGCCGAGCTGTTCGACGACGCCGTGGGCGAGCCGCAGACGGCCGTCCGCCTCCGTGAGGAGCCCGGCTTCGAAGAGTTCGTCGGCGGTCCGGTCCGCGTGGTCCTCGCGCAGGATGGCGGGCAGCTGGGTGGCACTGGGGAGTTCCCCGCCGAGGGCGATCGCGACGCCCAGCGCTTCGCGCGCGATCGGGGAGAGCCCCCGTGCGAGGGGCGCGGCGAGTTCGATGCCGCTCGGCAACCCGTCGTCGTCGGCCGCGTCGGTGTGGAGCGCCCCCGTTCCCCTGTCGCGCTGCCGCAGCAGGGCCGCCGCCTGCCGGAACAGCAGCGGCTTACCCTCTCCGAGGAACCACAGGTCACCGGCCCAGTCCGCCTCGTGGTCGGTCAGGGGACGTTCGAGGCACCGCTCCAGCATTTCCAGCGCCCCGGTGCGGCTGAGGCCGGACAGGAAGACCTCTTCGAGGGCGGCCGTCTCCGACGGTGAGGGCACGTCCGGCGTAGCCGCGAACACGTACGCGCACTCGGGTGTGGCGGCGAGGAGTTCGTCGAGCAGCTCGCCACCGACCTCGAGGTCGTCGACGACGACCACGGCCCCGACGGTGGAGAGCGCCTCCACCAGACGCCGCCGGTCGGGGCGCTGATCCGCGGCGTCGTACACGGCCGCGAACAGGTCCTGGAGCAGATCGGAGATGCTGCGGCGGAGACCGCTGAGCCGGACGACGCCGTCGGGGGCGAGGTCGGACACCTCTGCGGCGAGAGCGTCGAGCAGGGCCGTCCTTCCGGATCCGCGGGGGCCGGTGAGGCGTACCGAACGTCCCTGCCCCAGCAACCGGGTGAGGCGCTCGCGTTCCTCGTCCCGCTCGCACAGCGGCGGAGGCCCGGAGGGTCCAGCGTCCGCGCGGCCGGCCCGCTCGCCGCCGGAGCGCCGCACCAGTGGTCCGGACCGGCGCAGTACGGGCGGGCAGGGCTCGATCTCGCTGCCGTCGACCGGATTGACCGTCAGAAGGTAGTCACCCGATATGAGTCGGACGGTACGAGTGGGAGAACCGCTGCCCCGCCCCTCGGCGTTCTCCTCACCGGAGTGGTCGTTGTCGTGCTGAACCATGGCCTCCGCCCCATCGCAGTGTCCGGCACAGTATCCCCGAGCCCCTGTGCCCTTTTGGGGTGCACGGCATCACGGGTTGGTGAGGATTCCGACCGAGGAGGCCGCTGCGGCGTCCTCGAAGGCGAGGATGCGGTGGAGCCGGGTGGCGACCAGGAGGCGCTGCATCTGCGGCGGCACCTGCCGGAGCACCAGCCTTCTCCCGCAGCGCCCCGCACGCCGGTGCACTCCCATGATCACCCCGAGCCCGGTCGCGTCCCACGACTCGAGTTCCGCGAGATCGAGGACGAGGTCGCCGTCGCCCTCGTCGACGGCGTGGTGGAGGGCCGTGCGGGCGTCCGCGGCGCTGCGGACGTCGAGGCGGCCTCCGACGACCAGCTCGGCGTGGTCGCCCCTGATGTGCATAACCGCTCCCCGTGTGGATCGTGTGCGACTGGGTGGTACCTCGGGCGTGGCGCGCGTGCTCCGAGAGCCTCGCGTGACGAACTCTCGTCCTGTGTGACGAACTGACGGCCTGTCGGGTTGTTGTCGGAGGCCCAACCGATGCGGATTTCACCCCGACGGGTGAGGCTCGGCCACCGTCCGCGACGCCGCCGGGGGTGCCCGCTCACGACGCGGGCACCCCTCCCCGGCCGTGCCGCCGGGGCGAGGAAGTCAGTAGCGGTAGAAGCCCTGCCCGCTCTTCCGGCCGAAGTCACCCGCGTCGACCATCCGCCGCATGCCTTCCGGCGGTGCGAACTTCGGGTCCTGCGACTCGGTGTGAATGTTCTCCGTGGCGTGGAGCAGGATGTCCACACCGGTGAGGTCGGCGGTGGCGAGCGGCCCCATCGCGTGGCCGAAGCCCAGCTTGCAGGCGGTGTCGATGTCCTCGGCCGAAGCGACGCCGGACTCCTGGAGCTTCGCCGCCTCCACGACCAGAGCGGCGATCAGCCGGGTGGTGACGAAGCCGGCGACGTCACGGTTGACCACGATGCAGGTCTTGCCGACGGATTCGGCGAACTCGCGGGCAGTGGCCAGCGCGGCGTCGCTGGTCTTGTGACCGCGCACCAGCTCGCAGAGCGCCATCATGGGCACCGGCGAGAAGAAGTGCGTGCCGACGACCCGCTCCGGGCGCTCGGTGACGGCCGCGATCTTGGTGATCGGGATGGCGGAGGTGTTGGAGGCGAGCAGAGCGTCGTCCTTGACGAGGGTGTCGAGCGTCCGGAAGATCTCCCGCTTGACCTCGATGCGCTCGAAGACGGCCTCGACGACGACATCCGCGTCGGCGGCGGCCTCCAGCTCCGTCGTCGTGGTGATCCGGCCCAGTGCGGCCTCCGCCGCGTCGGCGTCGAGCTTGCCCTTGCTCACGAACTTGTCGTAGGAGGCCTTGATACCGTCCGTGCCGCGGCGCAGCGCCTCGTCGGTCACGTCGCGGAGGACCACCTCCCAGCCCGCCTGGGCCGAGACCTGCGCGATACCGGAACCCATCAGGCCGGCACCGATGACGGCGAGCTTCTTCGCCACGACACGCATCCTTCCGTCACTACCTGGCTGTTGGCGGGACCCTAGCGTCTCGGGCGCCGCCTCAGGCAGGGAAGAGACGCGCGTCACGTCTCACATGGCGGACGTCACACCACTCCCGCCCGATTCACCACGGTATGCACGCCCGGCCGCGACCCGCGGCGGAGGCGCGGGACGCGACCTCGGGCGGTACTCCACCTTTTCGGACCAACAAGGCATACTGCACCAACGGGGCGCCTATGCACACGCGAGGGCCACCATGCACGCCCTTTAACAACTCTTGATCAAAAGGAGACGCGGCACGGCCGAATGCACACCCCGGGCTCCGGTGAGGTGAGCGTGGAGGCGGAGCCCTGCCCCCGGAACCGCTCCGGAACCGTCGGGCAAGGCCGTCCGTACCCCACGCTTCTCCCCGTGGGCCGGCACGCATGCACCAACAGGAGGTGGCCCGTCAGATGGCCGACACGACCGCACATCCGTCCGTGGACGATCCCGGCGACGACCGCCGGCTGAAGAAAGACTTCGGAACCACAGGGCTGCTGTTCACCGCGGTGGGCTCGATCATCGGATCCGGCTGGCTCTTCGGATCGCTGGAGGCCTCGCAGCTCGCCGGGCCCGCGGCGATCATCTCCTGGGTCATCGGCGCCGTGATGTTCGTCTTCATCGGGATGAGCTACTCCGAGCTGGGCACCATGTTCCCGCACTCGGGTGGCGTCGCGCGGTACCCGCACTACTCGTTCGGCTCGTTCACCAGCTTCACGCTGGGATGGCTGACGTGGATCGCCGCCGCCGCCGTCGCACCCATCGAGGTGCTCGCCGTCGTCCAGTACTCCAACAACTGGCTCCCCTGGCTGCAGGACATCCAGGACGGAAAACCCACCCTCACGGGATGGGGCACCCTGATCTCCGTCGCCCTGATGGGCGTCTTCGTCCTCGTCAACTTCTTCGGCGTGCGCTGGTTCCAGCGGCTCAACAACGTCCTGGTGTGGTGGAAGCTGCTGATGATCGTGCTGGTCATCGCCGTCTTCATGAGCCTGGCCTTCAACACCGACCACTTCGCGAGCCCGGACTTCGGTGGCTTCGCCCCCTACGACGCCCAGGGCGTGTTCAGCGCGGTGGCCAGCGCCGGCATCGCCTTCTCCTACTTCGGGTTCCGGCAGGGAGTGGAACTCGCGGGAGAGACCGACAACCCCAAGAAAAACGTTCCGTTCACCCTGATCGGCTCGGTCGTCATCTGCGGCATCCTGTACATCGGCCTGCAGATCGCCTTCATCGCCGCCGTGCCGTCCGAGGCGATCACGGCCGAGGGCTGGCAGGCCGTCGGCGCGAACTTCACCTCCGGTTCCGACGTCCTGGCGACCTTCGGCCCGCTGGCCGCCATCGCCGGCATCCTCGGCGCGGTGTGGCTCGCCGGTCTGCTCTATGCCGACGCCATCATCTCCCCCGGCGACACCGGCATGATCTACGCCGGGGTCACGGCGCGGATCTCGTACGCCATGGGCCGCAACCGCAACGCCCCCGCCGGTCTCGCGAAGGTCGACCACAACGGCGTGCCGTGGGTCAGTCTGCTGCTGGCCTTCATCGTGGGCTGCCTGTTCTTCCTCCCGTTCCCGGGCTGGGCCCAGCTGGTCGGCTTCATCACCAGCGCCACGGTGCTGTCCTTCGGTTCCGGGCCGATCGTGCTGCTGGCCATGCGCAAACAGCTTCCGGAGCAGGAGCGCCCCTACAAGCTCGGCGACCGCATGGTGTGGTTCGTGGGCTTCATGGCCCTGTGGTCCACCAACCTGATCGTCTACTGGACGGGTTGGGACAAGAACTGGAAGCTCTTCGGCCTGATGCTCCTGGGCTGGGCCCTGCTGGTGGCCTTCCTGAGGTTCTCCCGCCAGGAACACCCGAAGCTGGACCTGGCCGCAGGCACCTGGGTGTTCGTCTGGTTCGCCGGACTGGCGCTGATCAGCTTCCTCGGGGACTACCCCACGCAGGACGCGGACGCCGGCAACCTCGGCGTCCTGGACTTCAACCTGGGCGCCGCGGCGACCCTGGTGCTGACAGGCCTCACCATCTGGCTGGCGCTGCGCAGCGCCCTGCCCCGCCACCGAGTGGAGGAGATCCTCACCGACGCGCGCAGCGCTCACGGGGACGGCCCCTCCGCCCACTGAGCGGACGGCTGCCCGGCGCGCGGCACGAGGGTTCCGCGGTGCCGCGGGACCCTCGTGCCGCGCGGGCTACCCTGCACCCATGGTCAACCTGACGCGCATCTACACCCGCACCGGGGACGACGGCACCACGGCCCTCGGCGACATGAGCCGCACCCCCAAGACCGACACCCGGATCGCCGCCTACGCGGACGCCAACGAGGCGAACGCCGCGATCGGGGTGGCACTCGCCCTGGGCGAGCCGACCGACGAGGTGAGGACCGTCCTCGTGCGCGTCCAGAACGACCTCTTCGACGTCGGCGCCGATCTGGCCACCCCGGTCGTGGAGAATCCGGAGTTCCCCCCGCTGCGGGTCGAGCAGTCCTACATCGACAAACTGGAGGAGGACTGCGACCGTTTCCTCGCCGGCCTGGAGAAACTGCGCAGCTTCATCCTGCCCGGCGGCACACCGGCCGCGGCACTCCTCCACCAGGCCACCACCGCGGTCCGGCGGGCCGAACGCTCCACCTGGTCGGCCCTCGAGGAGCACGGCGACACCATGAACCCGCTCACGGCGACCTACCTGAACCGGCTGTCCGACCTGCTCTTCATCCTGGCACGGTCGGCGAACAAGGAGGTCGGCGACGTGCTCTGGGTGCCCGGCGAGAACCGCTGACCGGGACGGCGCACGCGTGGCGGCGGAACCTGCTCCCCCGCCCGTCACGCGTCGCGGCGCCGTAGGCACCACCAGCCGGCCACCAGAGCTGCGCCGGCCCACGCCGCCGTCACCGCAAGACCCGCCCACGGCCCCAGCGGCCCGGAGGGATCCTGGTGCAGCACCTGTTGCCCGGCACGGTCGGGAAGGTAGGGCGCAACGCCCGTCGCGACGTCGCCGACGACGAAGGACACCAGCAGGACGAACGGAACCAGGAGGCTCAGCACCGCTGTCCCGCTGCGCAGCACCGCCGCCGTCCCGGCCGCGAGCAGTGCCAACAGTCCGAGGTAGAGGCCTGCGCCGACACAGGCGCGCACCACGCCCGGATCGCCGAGACCCAGGGCGTGGGAACCCAGGAAGGTCTGTCCGACGAGGAAGGCGGCGAAGCCCGTGAGGACACCGACCGCACTGCCGAGCACACCGACCACCAGGACCTTCGCCGTGTAGAAGCGGCCTCGGGAGGGCACCGCGGCCAGCGAGATCCGCAGCGCGCCGTTCACGTACTCGGACGAGAACATCAGGGTCCCGAAGCAGAGGGCCGCGATCTGACCGAAGTTGATGCCGTAGAAGGCGAACAGGAGCGGGTCCTCGGAGCCGACCGCCTCGGCCCGGCCCACCGTCGCCATGGCGAGGACCGTGACGCCGACGGTGCTCAGGAGGACGGCGGCCCATGAGACCGCAGTACCGCGCAGGGTCCTGGTCCTGATCCACTCGGCGCGCAGCACGGGTACGAGAGCCACGGTCATGCCTCCTGGGTGAGCGCGAGGTAGGCGTCCTCCAGGGACCCCTCCTCGGCGAAGAGTTCGAGGACGGGTACACCTGCTCGTGCGGTGATCGGGCCGATGTCCTCCACGTGGGCGTCCTCCACGCTCCAGCGGCCGCCCTCGCACCTGCGGGCCCGGTACCCGTGGTCGGCGAGCACGATCTTCAGCAGTTCGTCGTCCGAGGTGCGCAGCCGTACCCGGGGCACCACCCGCCGGTCGAGGAAGTTCCGCATGCCGGTGTCGGCGAGCAGGCGCCCCCGCCCGAGGACCACCACATGGTCGGCGCACGACGCGGTCTCGGACATCAGATGGCTGGAGACCAGCACGGTGCGCCCCTCCCCCGCCATGCGTCGCATCAGTTCCCGGATCCACACGATGCCTTCGGGATCCAGCCCGTTGGAGGGCTCGTCGAGCAGCAGCACCGGCGGATCCCCCAGCAGCGCGGCGGCGATGCCGAGCCGCTGTCGCATGCCCAGCGAGTAGCTGCGGACGCGGCGCCGCGCCACGGACGCCAGCCCTGCCTCCGCCAGCACCTCGTCCACCCGGCTCATCGGGACACGGTTGCTCGCGGCCAGGATCTGCAGATGGCCGCGGCCGGTGCGGGAGCCGTGCGCGGCCTGCGCGTCCAGCAGCGCGCCGACGTGGCGCAGCGGCTCCTCGCGAGCCGTGTACGGACGTCCGCCGACGGTGGCGGTTCCGGAGGTCGGGCGGTCCAGTCCGAGGACGAGGCGCAGTGTCGTGGACTTGCCGGCACCGTTGGGGCCGAGGAAAGCGGTGACCCGCCCCGGCTCCACGGTGAACGTGAGGCCGTCCACGGCCCGGACGTCACCGTAGTCCTTGGTGAGTTCGCGGATCTCGATGGAAGTCATGCGGCAAGCCTCGGCCGGGGGCATGCCGCGAGGCATCCCCCGCGGTGGGGGACCGTCTCCCCCGTGCGGGGGAGCCGCGCGGGCACTGCGGGCTGCCAGGATGTCGCCATGCGTCGAGTGCTGCGTCCGCCGGCCCGGGCCGTCACCTACACCCGCTGGCTGCACCTGCTGGTCGGCTCCGTGATCGCCTTCGTGTGCGGCGCGGTCTACCCCGGACTGGACGGGAAGAGCCCGGGACAGTGGTTGCTGGTGGCGCTGGTTCCGATCCCGCTACTGCTCCTGGTGGCGATCCTGTTCCCGGCGATGCGTCTGGCGGAGGGCCTCCAGGCACGGTTGATGCTGCTGCCCGGGCCGCACGGTCACACCGACGGCCCGGAGGGGCGGTCGGCGATCGTGGCACGCCCGTCCGCCTCGTGGCGGGACCGCGGCAGGACGGCACTGTGGATGGTGCTGCGCCTGGAGACGGGGCTGCTCGCCGTCCTGGTGTCGGTACAACTCATCACCGCTTTCCTCGAACTGATCGACGCGGCGCTCGGCCGGGAGAGCGGCACGGAGTCCGTGCTGCATCTGAGCGGGGACCACTGGGGGTTCGCACTGCTGGCCCCGCTGCCCCTGCTCCTCCTGGTGTACCTGATGGCAGGCCTGGGAGCCGTGACGACCGTCGCGGCACGCCGCCTGCTGGGGCCGTCCCCGGCGGAGCGGCTCGCGGAACTCGAGGAGTTGACGGAGCGGCTGCTGGAACGCGACGGGATCGCCCGCGAGTTGCACGATTCGGTCGGTCACGCGCTCACCGTCACCGTGGTGCAGGCCGGGGCGGCCCGCACGGCGGGCAGCGCGGAGTTCACCGACCGGGCCCTGGCGGCGATCGAGGAGACGGGGCGGGAGGCACTGGAGGATCTGGACCGGATGCTGCGGGTACTGCGGCGGGCGGAGGACGGAGCGGGTCGCCGACCGTCCCTGGCGGACGCGGACCGGCTGGTGGAGGCCGCCCGTACGTCGGGGGCCGAGGTGGACCTGGAGATCGCCGGCAATGTGTCCGGGGTGCCCGGGCCGGTGTCCCGCGAGGGGTACCGCATCCTTCAGGAGACGCTGACCAACGCGATCCGGCACGGGGGAACCTCTCCGGTCGCGGTGCACGCGCGGCTGACGGTCGGCGAGGAACGGGTGGAGTTGGACGTGCGCAATCCGGTGGCGTCGCCGGGGGCCGACCGCGGGGGTGCGGGAGCGGGCAGCGGGCTGCGGGGGATCCGGGAACGGGCCGCCCTGCTGGGCGGCGGCGCCACCGCGGGAATGCGGGACGGCGGGTGGCGGGTCCACGTCGAACTGCCGGCCGCCCCGTCGGGGCGGCGCCGGTGACCGTCTCCGTGCTGCTCGTCGACGACGAACCCCTGGTACGGGTCGGCCTGCGCGCCGTGCTGGAGGCGCAGCCCGACATCGAGGTGGTGGGAGAAGCCGCCGACGGCGCTGCGGTGGTTCCGCTGGTCCGGCGGCTGCAACCGGACGTGGTCGCGATGGACGTCCGCATGCCGCTGCAGGACGGCATCGAGGCGACCCGTGCGGTGCTGCGACTCGTGGACCGGCCTCCGAAGATCCTCGTGGTGACCACGTTCGAGAACGACGCATACGTCTACGGCGCACTGCGGGCGGGCGCCGACGGATTCCTGCTGAAGCGGTCGCGGCCGGCCGAGATCGTGCATGCGGTGCGGTTGGTGGCGGCGGGCGACTCGGTGCTGTTTCCGGCCGCCGTGCGGTCGCTGGCCCAGGAGCATGGCTCGCCGGAGGCGCGGGCGGCGATGGACCGGGCGTCCCTCACGGAACGGGAGGGGGAGGTGCTGCGGCTGATGGCCCGGGGACTCTCGAACGCCGAGATCGCAGGCGTGCTGGTGGTCGGGACCGAGACGGTGAAGTCCCATGTCAGTTCGGTGCTGACGAAGTTGGGCGCACGGGACCGCACCCAGGCGGTCATCACGGCCTACGAGTCCGGCTTCGTCTCACCGGGGTGAGGGAGCGGGCCGGGTGCCCTGGTGCTGCAACACCCGCAGTGTCAGGGCGGCGAGCGCGGGCCGCTCGGCGTCCCACATTCGCGGGCACCGGTGATCCGGCGAGCTGGGGCAACGCGCGTGGATTCCGGGCAATACCGGGCCTTCCGTTTCGCAGCGGTCGGGGCGAGCAGAATCGAGAGCGCTCTCCCCCCCCCTACAGGAGAAGGGAAAACAACGGTGATGGCACGAAGATCAGCACGTTCCGTCAGGGGTGCCGCTGCGCTCGCCCTGGCCGCCGCGCTCAGCGGCGTGTCCGGCGCGACGGCGCAGGCCGCCCCCGCACCGGCCGACGGGCCGGACCACCGGCACTGCATCGCCGACCTGGACAGCGGTCGGCAGCAGTGCTTCGGGACCTTCGACGCGGCGGTGACGGCGGCGACCGGGGGCCGGGTGAAGGACGCACCGGAGTCCGCGCGTGCCGCAGCGCGGGACGACGCGTTCCGGGCCGAGCTGGCGGGCGAGGTGATCCAGGGCACCTTCTTCGAGCACGCCTCCTACGGCGGGTCCTCGTTGACCGTCTACGGCGCCGAGCCGTGCGTGAAGGACGGCTGGGTCGAGTACCAGCTGGACTTCGACGACTGGTGGAAGGACCGCATCTCCTCCGTCCAGCCGTGGGCGAACTGCTGGATCTGGCTGTACCCGGAGCCGAATCTTGGCGGCGACCGCGACGGCCCGTTCAAGGAGAACACTCCGGACATCGGCTCGTTCATGAACGACCGTGCGGAGTCGGTCGGCTTCAGCTGACCTCTCCCGGAGCGGCAGTACGCACCTACCAGCAGCCACCCCCACGCATTCGACGGAGGAACCCCATGCGCAGCAGAACACGAGTCGGCGTGCTCGCCGCCGCCCTCGCGACGGTGGGCAGTGCGGCGCTCGCGCCGGTCGCCCACGCCGAGGAGACGCCCACGGCCCGCCAGTTGTTGATGAAGTGCGACAACGGCAGCGACGTGTGCATCTTCCACCCCGACGGTCCGCCGCAGATCTCCATGGGCCCGTCCCACCAGGTCGGCGACAGCGCGTTCAACTGCACGCAGGACACGCAGCGTTCGGGCGTCGGCTGGTCCGACACCACCGGTGAGACCAACAGCGTCGGCCTCTCGATGAGCGCCGAGTACGGCTTCGGCGAGGTCTTCAAGGTGACGGTCGAGGCCAGCTACGAGCACACCTGGTCCAACTCGCACACCGAGACCGACACCACCTACATCGACGTCCGGCCGAACGAAGTGGGCTGGGTGACCCGCGAGGCGCAGATGCAGACCGTCACGGGCACCTACGAACTGCACTTCCCGGACCCGTACTACGGGCACTACTACTGGTACGTCCCGTTCACCGCCACGGGCCCGGTGCCGGACGCCCCGAGCACGAAGACGCAGCACACCCGGGCGATGACCGGCCAGGAGCAGGCCTCGCACTGCGGCTGACCGCCCCGTCCGGTCCCGGACGCCCGGGTCCGGGACCGGCACGGCCGGCCGGCCGGTCGACCGATCGGCCCGTCAGGCCACGTTGACCCGCTGGCCGGGGGGTGCCGCCTCGAGCCAGGCGAGGAAACCCGTCAGCGCGTCGTCGCTCATCGCCAACTCCACGCGCGTGCCGTACAGGGTGCAGCTCAGCACGACCTGGTCGGACAGCAGCGCGAGCTCCTCCTCGCCGCTGGGCATGCGCCGGGCCAGTACGTCGACGCCGGCGCGCTCCAGGGTACGCCGGGGCCGGAGAGCGTAGGAGAAGACGCGGAACCAGTCGACCCGGTCACCGTTGTAGCGGGCGACGCCGTAGACCCATCCCTTGCCTCCGGAGTCGCCGGTCTCCTCCTCCGGCAGGTCCCACCGGAGGGAGCAGTCGAAGGTGCCTCCGGAGCGTTGGATCAGCCGGCGGCGCAGCCCGAAGACGAACAGCGCCAGCACCACCAGCAGCAGGGCCGTTCCGCACAGCACGAGTGCGAGGACCATCTTCACCGACCTCCTCGCATCGACTGCTCGACGGGCCTGGAGCGGCCCTGGTTCTCTATGGCCTCAGCCGCGGACCGTGCTGGAGAGTGCTCCAGTCCGGTCCGCGGCTGAGGGATGACTTCCGCGTGGTGCGGGCCTCAGTGGGCGCCCGTCGTCACCGCACGCAGCCTGACGTCGGCACGCCGCTCGGCTGCGGCGTCCGCATCGGCTTTGGCCCGTTCCAGCGCCCGCTCGGCCCGCTCGACGTCGATCTCCTCCGACAGTTCCGCGATCTCCGCCAGCAGAGACAGCTTGTTGTCCGAGAACGAGACGAACCCGCCGTGCACGGCGGCGACGACGGTGCCCTCGCCGCTCTCACCGGTCGTGCGGATGTTGACCGGGCCGGATTCCAGCACACCGAGCAGCGGCTGGTGGCCGGGCATGACGCCGATATCACCCGACGTGGTGCGCGCGACGACCAGGCTGGCCTCGCCCGACCAGACCTTGCGGTCCGCGGCGACCAACTCGACGTGCAACTCAGCCACGGTGGCTCCTCAGATAAGGGATGGTGAAAAGGATAAGGGGTGCCGGACGGGCGGGGTCGCCTCCCACGCCCCGGAGGGCGTGGGGGCGGGAGCCCGCCCCCACCGGCGACCGCGTCAGGAGACGCCGAGCTCCTTGGCGTTGGCCTTGAGGTCCTCCAGGCCACCGCACATGAAGAACGCCTGCTCCGGGAAGTGGTCGAAGTCGCCGTCCGCGATCGCGTTGAACGCGGCGATCGACTCGTCCAGCGGAACGTCCGATCCGTCCAGGCCGGTGAACTGCTTCGCCGCGTGGGTGTTCTGCGACAGGAAGCGCTCGATGCGACGCGCGCGGTGGACGGTGAGCTTGTCCTCCTCGCCGAGTTCGTCGATACCGAGAATGGCGATGATGTCCTGGAGGTCCTTGTACTTCTGCAGGATTCCCTTGACCCGCGAGGCGGTGTCGTAGTGCTCCTGCGAGATGTACCGCGGGTCCAGGATCCGGGACGTGGAGTCCAGCGGGTCCACGGCCGGGTAGATGCCCTTCTCGGAAATCGGACGCGACAGCACCGTGGTGGCGTCCAGGTGCGCGAAGGTCGTCGCCGGCGCCGGGTCGGTGAGGTCGTCCGCGGGCACGTAGATCGCCTGCATCGAGGTGATGGAGTGACCGCGGGTCGAGGTGATGCGCTCCTGGAGCACACCCATCTCGTCCGCCAGGTTCGGCTGGTAGCCCACCGCGGAGGGCATGCGACCGAGCAGGGTGGAGACCTCGGAACCGGCCTGGGTGAAGCGGAAGATGTTGTCGATGAAGAACAGCACGTCCTGCTTCTGCACATCGCGGAAGTACTCCGCCATGGTCAGACCGGCCAGCGCGACCCGCAGACGGGTGCCCGGCGGCTCGTCCATCTGGCCGAAGACCAGCGCGGTCTGCGGCAGAACGCCGGACTCGGCCATCTCCTCGATGAGGTCGTTGCCCTCACGCGTGCGCTCGCCGACGCCGGCGAACACGGAAACGCCCTCGTGCAGCTTGGCCACACGCATGATCATTTCCTGGATGAGCACGGTCTTGCCGACGCCCGCGCCGCCGAACAGGCCGATCTTGCCGCCCTTGACGTACGGGGTCAGCAGGTCGACGACCTTCAGGCCGGTCTCGAACATCTCGGTCTTCGACTCGAGCTGGTCGAAGGCCGGCGCCTTGCGGTGGATCGGCCAGCGCTCGGTGACCTCGGACTCGGCCTCCGGCTCGTTCAGGATGTGACCGAGGGTGTTGAACACCCGGCCCTTGGTGACGTCGCCGACCGGCACCGTGATGCCGTTGCCGGTGTCGGTCACCGGAGCCTGCCGGACCAGGCCGTCGGTCGGCTCCATGCCGATCGCACGGACCAGACCCTCACCGAGGTGCTGCGCGACCTCGAGCGTCAGGATCTTCTTCTTGCCGTCCTCGGAGGGGTCCGCGACCTCGACGGTCAGCGCGTTGTAGATCTCCGGCATCGCGTCGACGGGGAACTCCACGTCGACGACCGGGCCGATGACCCGCGCGACGCGGCCCGTCGCCGTCGCGGTCTCAACTGTGGTGGTCATGGTTACCTGTCACTCCCCGCAGAAGCGTCGGCCAGCGCACTGGCACCACCGACGATCTCGCTGATTTCCTGGGTGATGTCGGCCTGTCGGGCCGCGTTGGCAAGCCGCGTGAGCGACTTGATGAGTTCCTCGGCGTTGTCGGTCGCCGACTTCATCGCCCGGCGGCGAGCGGCGTGCTCGGAGGCAGCCGCCTGCAGCAGGGCGTTGTAGATCCGGCTCTCGACGTACCGCGGCAGCAGCGCATCGAGCACGTCCTCGGCGGAGGGCTCGAAGTCGTACAGCGGCAGGACCTTGGTGCCCTTGGACGCCGTCCGCTCCTCCTCGCCGTCCTCGGGCGTCGGGACGGACGTCCCGCCGTCCGTGTCGAGGGAGAGCGGCAGCATCCGGCGGTCCACCGGGTTCTGCGTCATCATCGACACGAACTCCGTGTAGACGATGTGCAGCTCGTCGACCGCCCCCTCGGCAGCCTGCTTCGCGGTGATCGCCTCGATCAGCGGCTCGGCCACCATCTTGGCGTGCGCGTACGTCGGGCTGTCGGAGAAACCGGTCCAGGAGTCCGCCACCGGCAGGTTGCGGAAGGAGTAGAAGGACACGCTCTTGCGGCCGACGAGGTAGGTGTCGACCTCCTTGCCCTCGCCCTCCAGGCGCCGGGTGAGCGCCTCCGCGGCCTTGATGGCGTTGGAGGAGTAGCCCCCCGCCAGACCGCGGTCGCTGGTGATCAGCAGGACCGCGGCCCGGGTCGGGTTCTCCGCCTCGGTGGTCAGCGCGTGCTTGCTGTCCGATCCCTTCGCCACCGCGGTCACCGCACGGGTGAGCTCGGTCGCGTACGGCGTGGAGGCCGACACCTGGCGCTGCGCCTTGACGATGCGCGAGGCGGCGATCATCTCCATCGCCTTCGTGATCTTCTTCGTCGCCTTGACGGATTTGATCCGCCGCTTGTAGACGCGGAGCTGGGCACCCATGCTCAGTCCTCGCCCAGCAGCTTGCCGTCCGCGGTCTCGAACGTCTTCTTGAAGGAGTCCACGGCGTCGCCGATCGACTGAACGGTGTCGTCGGACATCTTGCCGCCCTCGACGATCGAGGTCATGAGGCTCTTGTGCTCGCGGTGGAGGAAGTCCAGCAGCTCGCGCTCGAAGCGGCGGATGTCCGCGACCGGCACGTCGTCCATCTTGCCGTTGGAGCCGGCCCAGATGGAGACGACCTGGTCCTCGGTGGAGTACGGCGCGTACTGCGGCTGCTTCAGCAGCTCGACCATGCGCTGACCGCGGTCCAGAGCCGACTTGGAGGCGTCGTCCAGGTCGGAACCGAAGGCGGCGAACGCCTCCAGCTCACGGAACTGGGCGAGGTCCACACGGAGCCGTCCCGAGACCTGCTTCATCGCCTTGTGCTGGGCGGAACCACCCACACGGGAGACGGAGATACCGACGTTCAGCGCCGGGCGCTGGCCCGCGTTGAACAGGTCGGACTCCAGGAAGCACTGGCCGTCGGTGATGGAGATGACGTTGGTCGGAATGAACGCCGAGACGTCGTTCGCCTTGGTCTCGACGATCGGCAGACCGGTCATCGAGCCCTTGCCCATGTCGTCCGAGAGCTTCGCGCAGCGCTCGAGCAGCCGGGAGTGCAGGTAGAAGACGTCCCCCGGGTAGGCCTCACGGCCCGGCGGGCGGCGCAGCAGCAGGGACACCGCACGGTAGGCGTCGGCCTGCTTGGAGAGGTCGTCGAAGACGATCAGGACGTGCTTGCCCTGGTACATCCAGTGCTGGCCGATGGCCGAGCCGGTGTAGGGGGCCAGGTACTTGAAGCCCGCCGGGTCGGACGCCGGGGCGGCGACGATGGTGGTGTACTCCAGGGCGCCGGCCTCCTCCAGCGCACCGCGCACGGACGCGATGGTGGAGCCCTTCTGGCCGACGGCGACGTAGATGCAGCGGACCTGCTTGTCCGGGTCGCCCGAGCGCCAGTTGTCGCGCTGGTTGATGATCGTGTCGATGCCGAGGGCGGTCTTGCCCGTCTGGCGGTCACCGATGATCAGCTGCCGCTGGCCGCGACCGATGGGGGTCATCGCGTCGACGGCCTTGTAGCCCGTCTCCATCGGCTCGTGCACCGACTTCCGCTGCATGACCGTGGGGGCCTGCAGCTCGAGGGCGCGGTTGCCCTCGGTCTCGATGTCGCCGAGGCCGTCGACCGGCTTGCCCAGCGGGTCCACGACCCGGCCGAGGTAGCCCTCGCCCACCGGGACCGACAGGACCTCGCCGGTCCGCGTGACCGGCTGGCCCTCCTCGATGCCGCTGAACTCGCCGAGGACAACGGCACCGATCTCGCGCTCCTCGAGGTTGAGGGCGAGGCCGAGGGTGCCGTCCTCGAACTTCAGCAGCTCGTTCGCCATGACCGAGGGAAGTCCCTCGACCTTCGCGATGCCGTCGCCGGCAACGCTGACCGTCCCGACCTCTTCGCGCGAGGCCGCGTCCGGCGTGTACGACTGGACGAAATTCTCCAGCGCGTCCCGGATCTCATCCGGCCGGATCGTGAGCTCCGCCATCTGGGTTCCCTGCTCTCCTTGTTGGGCCCGTAAGTCTTGTCTTTTACGGCCCAACTCGGGCCGCTAGTGATGCTTGTTGAGTTGGTGTGCGGCGTCAGCCGGCCATCCTGCGCTGCGCGTCCTCGAGACGGTCCGCGATGGAGCCGTTGATCTCCTCGTCACCGATGCGCACCCGGATGCCTCCGACGACGGACGGGTCCACGTCGAGGTTGAGGTGCACCTGGCGGCCGTTGATGGTCGCCAGTGCGGCGGCGAGGCGCTCCCGCTGCCGGTCGGTGAGCGGCACCGCGGAGGTGACGACCGCGACCGAACGGTCCCGGCGCTCCGCCGCCAGCTTGGAGAGGTGCTCCAGCCCGTTCTCCAGGCTACGTCCTCGCGGACGGGTGACGAGTCGCGTCACCAGCCGCTCGGTCGCGGGCTGCGCCTTGCCGCCGAGCAGCGAGTGCAGCAGCTCGGACTTGGCCGAGCTCTTGGCCGTGCGGCTGGTCAGCGCCGCGCGCAGTTCGGACGAGGAAGCCACGGTCCGGCCGAAGCGGAAGATCTCGTCCTCGACGTCCTCCAGCGTGCCGGCCCGCTCCGCCGCGATGAGGTCTGCGATGTCCGCCAGTTCCTCGGCCGCGTCGGCGATGCCGCGCGAGGAGGACCAGCGGGAGCGGACCATGCCGGAGACGAGGTCGACGGTCTCCCCGTCGACCTGGCCGCTCAGCAGGCGTCCGACCAGCTCGGCCTTGGCCTCGCCGGGCTGCGCCGGGTCGGTGAGGACCCGACGCAGCGACACCTCGCGGTCGAGGAGCGCGGTGACGGCGGCCAGCTCGTCGGCGAGCTTCCTCGCGTCGACCGACGTGTTGTCGGTCAGCGAGTTCAGGCTCTCGCGTGCGGCAGCCAGTGCCTCGCGGCTCGCTCCCATCATCGTGCAGCCTCGGCCTTCTCCTCGAGCTGGTCGAGGAAGCGGTCGATGACGCGGCTCTGCCGGGCGTGGTCCTCGAGGGACTCGCCGACGAGCTTGCCGGCCAGGTC
Organism: Streptomyces callyspongiae; assembly: GCF_047200695.1. NCBI lineage: Bacteria > Bacillati > Actinomycetota > Actinomycetes > Kitasatosporales > Streptomycetaceae > Streptomyces > Streptomyces callyspongiae. Next base: position 20,455 of record NZ_JBJZOM010000026.1, on the reverse strand, counting down.
GGTGGCGATCTTGCCCACGTCCTGACGCAGCGCCTGGGCCGCCTGCTTGCGGTCGGCCTCGATCTGCGCGTGGCCGGAGGCGACGATCTCCTCGCGCTGACGCCGGCCCTCGGCCCGCATCTCGGCGATGAGCTCGGCGCCCCGCTGCTCGGCCTCGGACCGCATGCGCGCGGCCTCGTGCCGTGCCTCGGCGAGCTGAGCCTTGTACTGGTCGAGGGTCTGCTGCGCCTCGAGTTTGGCCGCCTCGGCCTTCTCGATGCCGCCCTCGATGGCCTCGCGCCGCTCGTCCAGAACCTTGTTGATGTTCGGGAGGAGCTTCTTCGCGAGGAAACCGAAGACGATGGCGAAGGCGATCAGGCCGATGACCAGCTCTGGGATCGGCGGCACGAGGGGGTTGAGCTTCTCCCCCTCCTGCGCCAGGTGTGTCAGGGCGTCCACATCAGTGCCTTTCGTCGCAAAGGGCTGTCAGTGAGCGCTGCTCAGGTGCCGTAGACGAACGGCATGACGATGCCGATCAGGGCCAGCGCCTCACAGAAGGCGAAACCGAGGATCTGGTTCTGGCGAATCAGGCCGGCGGCCTCGGGCTGCCGGGCCAGGGCCTGGGTGCCGTTACCGAAGACGATACCGACGCCGATGCCGGGGCCGATCGCGGCGAGACCGTAGCCGATGGAGCCGAGCGAACCGCTGACGGCGGCGAGGTTCTCGAGAGCGGACATGCCGATTCTTCCTTCTCTTTCACGATCCGATGGGGGTTGGCCATCGGGCAGGGCGGATGGTTCGGGAGGGGGCTCAGTGGTGCTCGGCGAGCGCGCCCTGGATGTAGGCACAGGCCAGCAGGACGAAGACGTACGCCTGCACGGCCTGGATGAAGAGCTCGAAAGCCGTCATCAGGAGGGTCATCACGAACGAGACGCCCGCGTAGACGACTCCGATGCCGTTGAGGAGGTACCAGCTGGCGATGGTGAACATCAGCAGCATGAGGTGGCCGGCGAACATGTTGGCGAACAGCCGGACCGCGTGGGTGAAGGGGCGGACGAGCAGGTTCGAGAAGAACTCGATGAGCATCGCCAGCGGGAGCACCGGGCCGAGCGTCTTGTCGTAGCCGGTGAAGTTCTTGAAGGCGCCGACCAGGCCGTGCCGCTTGAAGGTCAGCGAGACCCAGGTCACGTAGACGATCGCCGCCAGCACGATGGGGTAGGCGATGATCGACGTCACCGGGAACTGGGCGACCGGGACGATCGACCAGAGGTTCATGATCCAGATGAAGAAGAACAACGAGACGATCAGCGGGACGTACTTCTCGCCCTCCTTCTTGCCGATCGTCTCGTAGACGACGCCGCGGCGGATGAAGTCGTAGCCCGCCTCGGCCACCATCTGGAGCTTGCCCGGAACGACCCGCGGCTTGTTGAAGGCGGCCCAGAAGAAGCCGACTACGGCGAGCGAGCCCAGCAGGGCGAGCAGCATCACCTTGTTGAACTCGAAGCCGCCGACGGTGAACATCGGCTCGAAGACGAACGAGTGGAGCCCCGGAGCCGGGAAGCCGCAACCGTCAAAGATGTGGCAATCGGTCTCGAAGGCGAGCATCTGGTCAGCACTCACCGCGAGCTCCTTCTGCATGGCGCATGGATACGGCTACCTCGATGTGTCGGCGCGGCACATCACCGCGGAACGGCACTGGACTGGTCTTGCGAATGTGGGGGCGGCTCACTGAGGCAGAGCCGGTCGGCCGCCGGAGCTGCATCGCCACAGATGGCACCGGACGATAGCAGTTGAGCGCCCGTCTCTTTATCCCGGCCCTACATCTCATGACCGGGCTCCGCTTCCCGCGGCACCGGAGGACGCTCCGTCCACGGCGGAATCGGGCTCCACGTAAAGGATCTTGGCCCTGGAGTGCGCCCTGGCCTGTGCGGCGACCCAGACGAGGGTCGAGCCGAGAAGCGTGAAGGCGAAGGCCTTGGCGTCGAAGAGCGTAGTGCCCTTGAAGACGACCAGGACGACGGCGAGGAGGAGGATCTGCGTGGTGTAGAGCAGCAGACCCATGGCCTGGAAGAGGTGCGGGTACGACTTCGCGGTCTTCTGCAGGCCCGCGAGGCCGCCTCCCATGAAGAGGATCACGACCACCGCTCCGGCCACCGCGCCGATCGCACCCTTGCCACCTGCGAGCACGCCGCCGGCGACTGCGCCCACCGCACCCGCGAGGGCGGTCGGGACGGCGCAGTGCAGCAGCATGCGAGCGTCGTTCGGCTGCATGAGGGGTACTCCGGAGAGTCGGGGGCGTCTGTCGTCGCTGACGAGCGTATCCCCGGCCGTGGGCGGATTCGCCCGCCGGAGTCCCGCTCGCGGGCGGGCCCTTCGGCGTGTCACCGGGTTTTCGTGAACGGTATCACAAACTATTTGATGAGGTCTTTACCTACCCGGTGTGCTGCCGGTCACACAAGGGAGTTGACCAGCGCGCTCGAGGTTGACGCACCCGTTTTACCTTCTATGCATTGCCGTTGGAAGTACGGCGACGACCACCGATCGCGGTGGCGCCGTGCAGGCCGGCGAGGGCGGGCTCCGCGGCGGCGGGTTCCACGGAGGCGGGCGCCCCGGCCCCCCGAGCGGACTCCGGGGACCCCTCCCGCGGCTCCTCCTCCACCACGTCCGCATGCCGCGGGCGCCGGTACCGGGGCGGCACCACGGCCTGCGCCCAGCCGGGCACATGGGGCCGGAAGCGGGGCATGAGCAGTGCCACCAGGCCCACCGCCGAGAGCACCACCACCGTGAGAACGATCACCAGTGACGAGGACTTCACCGAGAAGGCGACGGCGCCGAAGGCGATCAGCGCCGACCAGAAGTACATGATCAGTACGGCCCTGCTGTGCGAGTGGCCGATCTCCAGCAGCCGGTGGTGGAGGTGGCCGCGGTCCGCGGCGAACGGCGACTGCCCCTTCCAGGTGCGGCGCACCACCGCCAGCAGCAGGTCGGCCACCGGAACGGCGATGATCATCAGAGGGAGCAGCAGCGGCATGGACAGCGGCACCATCTCGCGGACCGCGGTCTTCTCCGACCCCGCGTGGTGCACCATGAGATCGGGATCGACCTGACCGGTGATCGACACCGCCCCCGCGGCCAGCACCAGGCCGATCAGCATCGATCCGGAGTCCCCCATGAAGATCCTCGCCGGGTGCATGTTGTGCGGCAGGAAGCCCAGGCACATGCCCAGCAGGATGGCGGCGAAGAGCGTCGCGGGCGCCGCCGCCTCGATGCCGTAGCCGTACCAGATGCGGTAGGCGTACATGAAGAACGCCGCGGCGGCGATGCCGACCATGCCTGAGGCGAGGCCGTCGAGCCCGTCGACGAAGTTCACGGCGTTGATCGTGACGACCACCAGCGCGACGGTCAGCAACGTGCCCTGGAGCGGTGTGAGCGCCACGTTGCCCACACCCGGAATCGGAAGCCACAGGATGGTCAGACCCTGGTAGACCATCACACCGGCGGCAATCATCTGGCCGCCGAGCTTGATCAGGGCGTCCACGCCCCACTTGTCGTCCAGGACGCCCAGCAGCCAGATCAGACCCGCTCCCGACAGCAGCGCGCGCGGCTCGTCGGAGAGGGTGAACACCTGGCCGGTATTGGTGAGGCTCCCCGCGACCAGCAGTCCGGCGCACAGACCGCCGAACATCGCGATGCCGCCGAGGCGGGGCGTGGGCTCCCGGTGCACGTCGCGAGCGCGGATCTGCGGCATCGCGCCGGCCACGATGGCGAACTTCCGCACGGGACCGGTCAGCAGATAGGTGACCGCTGCCGTGACGCAGAGCGTCAGCAGGTATTCACGCACGGGCTCCCCAGGGTCTCGCTGTCTCGCTCTTGCTCACTGGTGCTCAGGGCACCACACCTTACGACGCGTGGCCGCGGAGAGCGGTTTCCGGTCACCGTCCGCCACGTTGCGTGGTCGCTCCGCTACGTGCGGGCGGGCACCCCGGTGAGTGCCGTCACCACCGGGTCCAGGGCGGAGCAGATCTCGTCGCCCACCCTGCGGAAGTACGGGATCGGCGCACCGTACGGATCGTGGATCTCATCGGCGTCGGCGGTGGGCGCCAGCAGCCAGCCCCGCAGCGCCGCCGCGGCCTGCACCAGGGCACGGGCGCGCTCGGCGACGCCGGCGGCGCTTCCCGGCGGGGGCAGGGTCGCCGGGTCTATCGCACGCACCAGCCGGGTGAACTCCTTGAGCGTGAAGGTCCGCAGACCCGCGGAGTGCCCCATGGACACGACCTGCGCCCGGTGGTCCCGGGTGGCCGTCAGCACCAGATCCGCCCTGATGACGTGCTCGTCCAGCAACTCCCGCCCGAGGAAGCCCGCCGGGTCGGCGCCGTACTCGGTCAGGACGGCGGCGGCGTGCTCCTCCATGGGCGCTCCCTCGTGACCCCAGGTTCCAGCGCTCTCCACCACGATGCCGCCGCTGAGCGGACGACCGAGCCGGTCCGCCAGGGCATGCCGCGTCAGCCGCTCGGTGATCGGCGAGCGGCACACGTTGCCGGTGGAGACGTGGAGGATACGGAAGACCCCGGGATCGCCGGGGTCCGCCTGAACCGGTATGCCACGCCCTTCGGGAGGAGGCGTCAACTGCTCACCTCGAGGTCCGGGACGACCGCGCGGAGGTCCTCGGCGCTCAGCGCCCCCGCGCGCAGCAGGACCGGCGTCCCGCCCGTCACGTCGACGATCGAGGACGGTTCCGGATCCGGCGTCCTGCCGCCGTCGAGGTACACGGAGACCGAGTCGCCCAGCATGTCCTGCGCCGCGTCGCAGTCCTGCGGAGCGGGGTGGCCGGTGAGGTTGGCGGACGAGACGGCCATCGGACCGAACTCGTCGAGCAGTTCGAGCGCGACCGGGTGCAGCGGCATGCGCACCGCGACCGTGCCGCGGGTCTCCCCCAGATCCCAGGTGAGGGACGGCTGGTGGCGCGCCACCAGGGTCAGCGCACCGGGCCAGAAGGCGTCGACGAGCTCCCACGCGGTCTCGGAGAAGTCGGTGACGAGCCCGTGCAGGGTGTTGGGCGAACCGATCAGCACGGGAGTGGGCATGTTGCGGCCCCGGCCCTTGGCCTCCAGGAGGTCGCCGACGGCCTGCGAGCTGAAGGCGTCGGCGCCGATGCCGTAGACCGTGTCCGTCGGCAGGACGACGAGTTCACGGCGACGTACGGCGGACGCGGCCTCGCGCAGCCCGGTCTTGCGCTCGGTGGCGTCGGAGCAGTCGTAACGGCGTGCCATCTCTCAGGGCACCTCCCGGCGGGCAGTGGCGAATCGCGGACGGTTGTTGAGGTCGGGGTGGTCGGCGGCATCCGCCCATCCGCGGTCCTCAGCGAAGATCCAGGGGACCTGACCGCCCTGGGTGTCGGCGTGCTCCACGACCACGATGCCACCGGGCCGGAGCAGCCGGTGCGCCGTGCGCTCCAGACCGCGGATGGTGTCGAGTCCGTCCTCTCCGGAGAACAACGCGAGGCCGGGGTCGTGGTCGCGGGCCTCCGGGGCCACGTACTCCCATTCGGTGAGGGGAATGTACGGCGGGTTGGAGACGACGAGGTCGACCTGGCCGTCGAGTTCGGGGAGTGCGGCGAACGCGTCGCCGTGGTGCAGCGTGACACGACTCCCCTGCACGTTCTTCGCGGCCCAGCCGTAGGCGCCCTCGTCGAGCTCGACGGCGTGCACACGGCTGCGGGGCACCTCCTGGGCGAGTGCCAGGGCGATCGCTCCGGACCCGGTGCACAGGTCGACGATCACCGGCTCGGCGACGTCCATCGCCCGCACCGCGTCTATCGCCCAGCCCACCACGGACTCGGTCTCCGGGCGCGGCACGAACACCCCCGGACCGACCTGGAGCTCCAGGTAGCGGAAGAAGGCACGTCCGGTGATGTGCTGCAACGGCTCACGGGCCTCGCGGCGCGCCACGGCCTCCCAGTACCGCGCGTCGAAGTCGGCGTCGGCGACCCGGTGCAACTCGCCGCGCTTCACTCCGTGCACGTAGGCGGCCAGCTCCTCCGCGTCGAACCGCGGCGAGGGCACGCCCGCGTCCGCGAGACGCTGCGTGGCCTGCGCGACCTCGGCGAGAAGCACCGGACGGGAACGGTGCGGGGCACCTCCCGGCCCGGAAGCCCTCGGGGTGCGTCCGCCGGCGGATGGCTCCACGTCTCCTCCGTCCTCCACGCGGGGCTGCTCGGTCAACTCTGGGAGGCTGCCAGCTTGGCAGCCGAGTCGGCGTCGGCACAGGCCTGGATGACGGGATCGAGCTCGCCGTCGAGCACCTGGTCCAGGTTGTAGGCCTTGAAGCCGACGCGGTGGTCGGAGATGCGGTTCTCCGGGAAGTTGTAGGTCCGCACGCGCTCGGAGCGGTCCACCGTGCGCACCTGGCTGCGCCGTGCGTCGGACGCCTCCTTCTCCGCCTCCTCCTGCGCGGCGGCCAGCAGCCGCGCCCGCAGGATCCGCAGCGCCTGCTCCTTGTTCTGGAGCTGGCTCTTCTCGTTCTGGCAGGAGACGACGATGCCGGTCGGCTCGTGCGTGATGCGGACCGCCGAGTCGGTGGTGTTCACCGACTGGCCGCCCGGCCCGGAGGACCGGTACACATCGATCCGCAGGTCGTTGGCGCTGATCTCCACGTCGACGTCCTCGGCCTCGGGGAGGACGAGCACCCCGGCCGCGGAGGTGTGGATACGGCCCTGGGACTCGGTGGCCGGCACCCGCTGCACGCGGTGCACGCCGCCCTCGAACTTCAGCCGCGCCCACACGCCCTGCCCCGGCTCCGGTGCGCCCTTGGTCTTCACGGCGATCTGGACGTCCTTGTAGCCGCCGAGGTCGGACTCGGTCGACTGGATCAGTTCGGTCTTCCAGCCGGTGCGCTCGGCGTAGCGCAGGTACATGCGCAGCAGGTCGCCGGCGAACAGAGCGGACTCGTCGCCGCCCTCCCCGGCCTTGATCTCGAGGATGACGTCCTTGTCGTCGCTGGGGTCCCGCGGGACGAGGAGCAGGCGCAGCCGCTCGGTGAGTTCCTCGCGCCGCGCCTCCAGGTCCTTCACCTCGGCGGCGAAGTCCGGGTCGTCGGCGGAGAGTTCACGCGCGGTGTCGGCGTCGTCCCCGCACTGCTTCCAGTCGCGGTAGACGGTGATGATCGGGGTGAGCTCCGCGTAGCGCTTGTTGAGCCTGCGGGCGCGCGCCTGGTCGGCGTGGACCGCCGGGTCGGCGAGCTGCTTCTCGAGGTCGGCGTGTTCGCCGATCAGATCCTCGACCGCCTCGAACATCGTGTGTTTCCTTGTCTGCCGTGGGGCGCGGGTGGCTGAGCGAACGACAAAGCGCCGGTCCGGTCGCCGCGGGGCGACCGGAATCCGGCGCTGGGGGTCGCTACTTCTTGCCGGACCCGGCGTTTTTGCCGAAGCGGGCCTCGAAGCGGGCCACGCGGCCACCGGTGTCGAGGATCTTCTGCTTGCCCGTGTAGAACGGGTGGCACTCCGAGCAGATGTCCGCGCGGATGGCACCGCCGGACATGGTGCTGCGGGTGGTGAACGAGGCGCCACAGGTGCAGCTGACCTGGGTCTCTGCGTACTCCGGGTGGATGTCGCGCTTCAAGGTGTCTCCTAGGTTCGGGAGGGCACCGGGTCGCAACGCGGGTTGCGTCACGTGAACCGGGGCCGACTTACCAGTTTGCCACTACTGGCCGCACAGGAACAAAACAGGGTCGCCGCGCCCGTTATTCCGCCCGGTCCGGGGAGCGGCGCACCACGTCGCCGTCGCTCCGGGCGCCGGCGGAGCCCTCGGTGACCGATTCCGGGACCGGCCTGTCCTCGCGCAGCGCGTCCCAGACACGGTCGGTCCTGCCCTTCAGCGGGACGACCCGGTTGGGATCCCCCGGAGCGTACCGGACGGGCATGGTGAGCATCTGCATGTCCCCCGGGTCGACGCCCTTGAGCAGCCCGGCGAGGCTCAGCAGGTCGGCCGCGGAGTCCAGTTCGGTGTCGGTGGTGACCGCGGAGGTGGCGGTGTCCGCCAGGTCGTAGAGCAGCGCGGGGTCGCTGAACAGCCCGATGTCGTCGGACTCGGCGAGCAGGGCCCGCAGGAACGCGTGCTGGAGCTGTATGCGTCCCAGGTCGCTTCCGTTGCCGACGGCGTGCCGGGTCCGGACCAGCGCCAGGGCCTGCTGGCCGTCGAGGACGTGCCGTCCGGCGTTCAGGTGCAGGTGGCTGTCCGGGTCGTGCAGGTCCCGGCGGAGGGTGACGGGGACGCCGCCGAGAGTGTCGACGAGTTCCTCGAAGCCCGTGAAGTCGACCTCCACGTAGTGGTCCATGCGGACGTCGGTCAGGGCCTCCACCGTCTTGACGGTGCAGGCGGGCCCTCCGACCTGGTAGGCCTCGTTGAACATGGCGCGGGGCTCGGCGGGCGCGCGCGTGCCGTCCTCCCCGGTGCACGCGGGGCGGCGCACCAGGGTGTCCCGGGGCACGGAGACGACGGTAGCCCGGTCGTGGTCGGCACCGATGTGGACGATCATCGCGGTGTCGGAGCGGGCGCCGCCGCCGTCGGCGCCGTAGGTGTCGTTGGGCCCGGAGCGCGAGTCGGAGCCGAGGACCAGGATGTCCACGGACTCGTTGGACATGTCCTCCGGCCGGTCGCCGCCGATCCGGGCGTTGATGTCGACGCCGGCGATGTTGCCGTTGAGGTTGGCGTAGACGACGGCCAGCCCCACCGCGCCGAGCAGGAGTGCGGCACCGACGGTGGCGGAGACGGCGATCAGGATGCGGCGCCGTGCACCGGCCCGGGGACGGCGTTCCTCCGGGCGCGGGTTCCACCCCCACGCCCGCCGGTCTCCGCTGTCGCCGTCCTGTCCCGTCATCGCGCGAGGTGCTCCTCTCCGCCGGCCGACGAGGACGTGGCGAGTACCCCGTTCGGGGCTCGGCACGCCGTCCGACTTCCGACGCCGCGGGCGGTACGGACCCATCTGCGGGCGCGGCACGGAACGCGGCCGGGGCCGCCCCCTCACGGGTGGGGCGGCCCCGGCCGCTGTTCCGGTCGGGTGACCGGGTCCGTCAGTCGTTGCCGTTCGGTGTCGGCGTCGTCTTCTGGATCTGCATGAGGAACTCGGCGTTGGACTTCGTCTGCTTCATCTTGTCCAGCAGCAGCTCGACGGCCTGCTGCTGGTCCAGGGCGTGCAGCACCCTCCGGAGCTTCCAGACCACCGAGAGCTCCTCGCCTCCCAGCAGGATCTCCTCCTTGCGGGTGCCGGACGCGTCCACGTCCACCGCCGGGAAGATCCGCTTGTCGGAGAGCTTGCGGTCGAGCTTGAGCTCCATGTTGCCGGTGCCCTTGAACTCCTCGAAGATCACCTCGTCCATGCGGGAGCCGGTCTCCACCATCGCCGTGGCGACGATCGTCAGCGAACCGCCGTCCTCGATGTTCCGCGCGGCGCCGAAGAACTTCTTCGGCGGGTAGAGCGCGGTGGAGTCCACACCACCGGACAGGATGCGGCCCGACGCCGGGGCGGCGAGGTTGTAGGCGCGCCCCAGACGGGTGATCGAGTCCAGCAGCACGACCACGTCGTGGCCCAGCTCCACCAGCCGCTTGGCGCGCTCGATGGCGAGCTCGGCGACCGTGGTGTGATCCTCGGCCGGACGGTCGAAGGTCGAGGAGATGACCTCGCCCTTCACCGACCGCTGCATGTCGGTGACCTCCTCCGGACGCTCGTCGACGAGGACGACCATGAGGTGGCACTCGGGGTTGTTGGTGGTGATCGCGTTGGCGATCGCCTGCATGATCATGGTCTTGCCGGTCTTCGGCGGCGCCACGATCAGGCCGCGCTGGCCCTTGCCGATGGGCGAGACCAGATCCATGATCCGCGTGGTCAGCGCGCTCGGGTCGGTCTCCAACCGCAGGCGCTCCTGCGGGTACAGCGGGGTGAGCTTGGTGAACTCGGAGCGGCCCTTGCCACCGACCTCCGGCGAGACGCCGTTGACGGAATCGAGGCGGACCAGCGCGTTGAACTTCTCGCGCCGCTCGCCCTCGCGGGGCTGGCGGACCGCACCGGTGATGTGGTCGCCCTTGCGCAGGCCGTTCTTGCGGACCTGGGCGAGGGAGACGTAGACGTCGTTCGGCCCCGGCAGGTAGCCGGAGGTACGGACGAACGCGTAGTTGTCGAGGATGTCCAGGATGCCGGCGACCGGGATCAGGACATCGTCCTCGAGGATCTGCGGCTCGCCGCCGAAGTCGTCGCGCCCGCGGCGGCCGCGCCGGTCGCGGTAGCGGCCCCGGCGTCCCCGGCGGCCTCCCTCGAAGTCATCGTCGCGGTTGCCGCCGCCGCCCTGGTTCTGCTGGCCGTCGCCGCCCTTGCCGCGCTGCCGGTCGCGCTGCCGCTCGCGCTTCGAGGGACGGTCCTGCTGCTGACGGCCGCCCTTGCCGCCGCCCTGGTTCTGGCCGCCCTGGTTCTGGCTGCCCTGGTTCTGCTGGCCGTCGCCGCCCTTGCCGCCGCCCTGGTTGTCGCCGCGGTCGGACCGGTCGTCCTTGCCCTGCTGCGGCTGACCGCCCTTGGCGTTCTTGCCGTCCTTGCCGTCCTGCTTCGGCGCGTCGCCGCGGTCGTCGCCGGAGGCGTCGCCGGACCTGCCGCGGCGGTTGCGGCGCTCCTCGGGGCCCTGGCCGGGAATGTCGACCTGCCCCTGCGAGGAGGCCTGCTCGTCGCCCGGCGCGTCACCCGTACGGGCCCGCGAGGTCGTGCGGCGCTTGGGCTTGCCGTCTGCGGCCGCGCCGGAGGAGTCGGCGGCGTCGGTGTTCTTTCCGGCGCCGGAGGCTGCGGAACCGCCGGCTGCCTGCTTCTCCTTGATGACCTCGATCAGCTGGCTCTTGCGCATCCGCGCAGTGCCCCTGATGCCGAGGCCGGAGGCAACCTGCTGGAGCTCTGCCAGGACCATGCCTTCGAGGCCGGTGCCGGAGCGCCGACGCCTGGGGGCGGCAGGAGCGTCCGTGGCGGGCGCGTCGGCGGCGGCGCTGTTGGCGCTGTCGGTGTTCGCACCCATCAGATCGGTGGTGTCGCTCACGAAGGGTCCTTCCCTGGAGCGGGCGTCGGCCTGTCTGGCTCGGCGACCGGTCGTGCTGTCCGGCTGCGGTCCCACGTCTTTTCGGACCGGCCGGGGCGGTGGTCCCGCCTGTACCTGTACGTATGGCGGAAAGATCATTCAATGGTTCGGCGCGAAGTGGTGACATGTGTCCACCACGCCGGTTCCGGAGCGTGCACGGCGCTGCTCGGCAGGATGCTCATGCAGTGAGGGGGGCTCCCGGAAGAAGAGGTGGTCCCTCGGCAGGGACGCGATGCACTGCACTCTCGCGGTCGTCGACGCGACCCACGGGACCGCACGTGCTGACTTGAGGTTAACACTACCGGCTCCGACAAACATTCCCCCTCTCCCGCACCGGCAATCCGATCTCACGTGGATGCGCCGCCCACCTGCTGCGGAGCACTCCCCGCGTCGGCATTCGGAGGGGGCAGCACGCTCGCACCCGCGGCGTCGAGAGTCAGCCGATTGGCGGTCCAGTGCTCCCCCGCCGACCGGGCGACCTTGTCGGCGGCGCCGTCCTCCACCAGGGCGAGCACGGTGGGGCCCGCACCGGAGATGACCGCGGGAACGCCGTCGGCGCGCAGCCGCGCCACCAGGTCGGCGCTCTCCCGCATCGCGGGGGCCCGGTACTCCTGGTGGAGGCGGTCCTCGGTGGCGGGCAGCAGCAACTCCGGGCGCCGGGTGAGAGCCTCGACCAACAGGGCCGAACGGCCCGCGTTCACCGCGGCGTCGACATGCGGCACGGTGCGGGGCAGCAGCCCCCGGGCCGTCTCGGTGAGCAGCGGTTCCGCCGGTACGAACACCACCGGCACGACGGACTCCGAGGGGTCGAGCCGGACCGCTCGCGCCACTCCGCCGTCGGTCCAGGCGAGCGTCAACCCGCCGAAGAGGCAAGCCGCGACGTTGTCCGGGTGCCCCTCGATCTCGTGGGCGAGCTCGAGCATCGCCGTGTCGTCCAGACGCGTCTCGCCTCCGGTGGCCACCGCGCGCGCGGCCATGATGCCGGCGCAGATGGCGGCGGAGGAGGAACCGAGCCCGCGACCGTGCGGGATGCGGTTGGCGCACACCACCTCGAGTCCCCGAGGCTGCCCGCCGAGCACGTCGAAGGCCGTCCGGAGGGACCGTACGAGGAGATGCCCCTCGTCGCGGGGGAGCGTCCCCGCTCCCTCTCCGGCGATGTCGACGTGCAGACCGGACTCGGCGACGCGGACGACCACGTCGTCGTACAGTCCCAGCGCGAGGCCCATGGAGTCGTACCCCGGGCCGAGGTTGGCGCTGGTGGCGGGAACGCGCACCCGGACGGCGGCTGCGCGGAACGCGGGACCGGCCATCTTCCGATGACTCTCCTCGTGTGGATCTGCTGTCACATACCGACTTTCCGCGGCCGGCCCTCACCTCGGCCACGGTCTCCCCGCCGACCCCCGCGGGGGTGTCGCGTCCGGCCCCACGGCGGAGCCGTACACCGGTGCTGCCGTCGCACGCGCGTGGGAGGGAGTGGTGCCCAGCCTATCGAAGGATGGTTCACCTGCGACACAGGGCGCACGGGAGGCGCACGAAGCGTGTCGGTGCACCTCCCGCCCCCGCTACTGCGTCAGCCCGAGCCGTTCGGCGGCCGCATCGGCGTCGACGGGGACGACCAGCGGCTGCGGCGCCCCGGCCACGGCCCAGTCCGGGTCCTTGAGCCCGTTCCCGGTGACCGTGCAGACGATGCGCTGCCCCGGGTCGACCCGATTCTGCTCGGCGGCCTGGAGCAGGCCCGCGACCGACGCGGCGGAGGCCGGTTCCACGAACACGCCCTCCTCGGCCGCCAGCAGCCGGTAGGTGCGCAGGATCTGACGGTCCGTCACGGACTCGATGTGCCCGCCGGACGCGTCACGGGCCTCCTCGGCCAGCGCCCACGACGCCGGATTCCCGATACGGATCGCGGTCGCCACCGTGGTGGGGTCCGCCACGGGAGCGCCGGTCACGATCGGCGCCGCGCCGGAGGCCTGATAGCCCCACATCCGCGGGGTGCGGGTGGCGGGACCGCCGCCCGCCGGGTCCGCGTACTCGCGATAGCCCTTCCAGTACGCCGTGATGTTGCCGGCATTGCCCACCGGGAGGACGTGGATGTCCGGGGCGTCGCCGAGCGCGTCGACGACTTCGAAGGCTGCGGTCTTCTGCCCCTCGATGCGGGAGGGGTTGACGGAGTTGACCAGGGCCACCGGGTACTTCTCCGACAGGCCGCGGGCGAGTTCGAGGCAGTTGTCGAAGTTGCCCTCCACCTGGAGGATCTTGGCGCCGTGCACCAGGGCCTGCCCCATCTTGCCCAGCGCGATCTTGCCCTGCGGCACGAGCACCGCGCACACCATGCCCGCCCGCACCGCGTAGGCGGCGGCCGAAGCGCTGGTGTTGCCGGTGGAGGCGCAGATCACGGCCTGTGCACCGCGTGCCTTGGCGTGCGTGATCGCCATCGTCATGCCCCGGTCCTTGAAGGACCCGGTCGGATTGGCGCCCTCGACCTTCAGGTGCACCTCGCATCCGGTGGCGGCGGACAGCACCCGGGCGGGCACCAGCGGCGTACCGCCCTCGCGCAGCGTGACGACCTCCGTGCCCGCCTCGACCGGCAGCCGCTCCCGGTACTCCTCGACGACGCCGCGCCACTGGTGGGTGGCGGCCGCCCCGGACCTTCGTTCCATGACGGTCAACTCTCCCGACTTCCCTTGCTGCCCTCGGGCCGGCCGGCGCCGTGCCGTTCCGTCCACTCGACTCGTCCCGGTCCGCCCCGGCCTACTCGCCCTCGACGCGCATGATGCTCGCGACGCCGTGCACCGTCTCCAGGTCGCGCAGTGCGCCGACCGTCTCCCGCAGCGCCGCGTCGGCCGCGCGGTGGGTGACCACCACCAGCCAGGCATCACCGTCCTTGCCCTGCTGGCGCACCGTGTCGATGGACACGCCGTGCTCCGCGAACACGGTGGCGACCTGGGCGAGAACACCGGGCTTGTCCGCCACGTCCAGGCTGATGTGGTAGCGGGTGACGACCTCGCCCATCGGGGAGACGGGCAGTTGTGCGTACGCGGACTCGCCGGGCCCCCGCCCGCCGTTGAGCTTGTTGCGGCAGACCGATACCAGGTCGCCGAGGACCGCCGAGGCCGTCGGCGCCCCGCCCGCGCCGGGACCGTAGAACATGAGCTGCCCGGCGGCCTCGGCCTCCACGAAGACAGCGTTGTACGCCTCGCGCACCGAGGCCAGCGGGTGGGTGAGCGGGATCATCGCGGGATGGACGCGGGCCGTGACCCCGCGGCCGTCCGCCGTGCGTTCGCAGATCGCGAGCAGCTTGACCGTGCAGCCCATCCGCTTGGCGGCGGCGATGTCCGCGGCCGTGATCTCGGTGAGGCCCTCGCGGTACACGTCGTCCAGCCGGACACGGGTGTGGAACGCCGTCCCCGCCAGGATTGCCGCCTTGGCCGCGGCGTCGAAGCCCTCCACGTCGGCCGTCGGATCGGCCTCCGCGTAGCCCAGGGCCGTCGCCTCGTCCAGTGCCTCGCCGTAGCCGGAGCCGAGCGTGTCCATGCGGTCGAGGATGAAGTTCGTGGTGCCGTTGACGATGCCGAGCACCCGGTTGACCTTGTCGCCCGCCAACGACTCGCGCAGCGGCCTGACCAGCGGAATGGCGGCGGCCGCCGCGGCCTCGTAGTACAGGTCGACACCGTGCTTCTCGGCGGTCTCGTGCAGCGTGGAGCCGTCCTCCGCGATGAGGGCCTTGTTCGCCGTGACGACACCGGCACCGTGCTCGAACGCCGCCGTGATCAGGGAACGGGCGGGCTCGATGCCGCCGACGACCTCCACCACCACGTCCACATCCGGGTCACGCACCAGGGCCGCCGCGTCGGTGGTGACGAGTGCGGGGTCGATGCCCTCGCGCACCCGGTCGGGCCGGCGCACCGCGATGCCGGCCAGCTCCACGGGAGCGCCGACGCGGGCGGCGAGGTCGTGCGCATGCGTCGTCATGATGCGGGCCACCTCGGAGCCGACGACCCCACACCCCAGCAGCGCCACCCTCAGCGGACGCGTACGCATCATTCGACCTCGCTCACCCGACGTTGTGGTCGTCCAAGTCTCACGCACCGGCGGGAGGAATCCACGCCACATCCAGCATGTGGGACATCCGTCCCACCCGGTGTGAGCTGCTTCGGCACCGCCTCCTACCCCACGTCGAGGCGCGCCAGGTCCTCCTCCGTCTCGCGGCGCACGATCACCCGCGCCGCACCGCTCTCCACCGCCACGACCGGCGGCCGCAGCGCGTGGTTGTAGTTGCTGGCCATCGAACGGCAGTACGCCCCAGTCGCCGGGACGGCCAGCAGATCACCGGGGGCCAGGTCGGACGGCAGGAAGGCGTCCTTCACGACGATGTCGCCGCTCTCGCAGTGCTTGCCGACCACGCGGGACAGCATCGGCCCCGCGTCCGAGGTACGGGAGACCAGGGAGACCGTGTACTCGGCGTCGTACAGCGCCGTACGGATGTTGTCGGACATGCCGCCGTCCACGCTCACGTACGTGCGCAGCCCGTCCAGCTCCTTGACCGTGCCGACCTCGTACAACGTGAACGCCGTCGGGCCGACGATGGCGCGCCCCGGCTCCACCGACAGCCGCGGCACGGCCAGGTCGGCCGCGCGGCACTCGCCGGTGACGATGTCGCCGAGCGCCTTCGCGATCTCGTGCGGTTCCCGCGGATCGTCCTCGGAGGTGTAGGCGATGCCGAGGCCACCGCCGAGATCGATCTCCGGCAGTTCCACGCCGTGCTCGTCGCGGATCTGCCGCAGCAGCCCGACGACGCGGTGTGCCGCCACCTCGAATCCGGAGGTGTCGAAGATCTGCGAGCCGATGTGGGAGTGGATGCCGACGAGTTCGAGACTGTCGAGCTGCAGGACCCTGCGGACGGCCTCCGCAGCCTGCCCGTCGGCCAGCGCCAGGCCGAACTTCTGGTCCTCGTGCGCGGTCGCGATGAACTCGTGGGTGTGCGCCTCGACACCGACCGTGACACGGATCTGGACGCGCTGCACCGTCCCCAGCTCCGCGGCGATGTACGCGACCCGGGCGATCTCCTGGAACGAGTCGAGCACGATCCGCCCGACCCCGGCCCGCACGGCGCTGCGGATCTCCTCGCCGGACTTGTTGTTGCCGTGCAGCGCGATGCGGTCCGCGGGCATGCCCGCAGCCAGCGCGGTGTTCAGCTCGCCGGCGGAGCAGACGTCGAGGTTCAGACCCTCCTCGTGCAGCCAGCGGACCACGGCGCGGGAGAGGAACGCCTTGCCCGCGTAGAACACGTCGGCGTCCTCGCCGAAGGCGTCGCGCCAGGCGCGGCAGCGCTCGCGGAAGTCCGCCTCGTCCAGCACGTAGGCGGGAGTACCGAACTCCTCGGCGAGGTCGCGGACATCGAGTCCCCCGACGCGCACGGCGCCGGTGTCGGTGCGGGCGACCGTACGCGCCCAGATCTGCGGGTTCAGTGCGTTCAGGTCGGACGGCGGCGCCGTGTAATGCCCCTCGGGCAGGACGTCGGCGTGCCGGGGCCCGGCGGGGTGTGCGGAACGGCTCATGGGTTTTCCGAGTCCCCTCAGAGATGTGCGGGTGCGGTGACACCGAGCTGGGACAGGCCGTCGGCGAGCACCGTCCCGCAGGCCTCGGTGAGGGCCAGGCGGGCTCGGTGGACGGCCCCGGGTTTCTCGTCGCCGCGGGGCAGCGGCGGACAGGCCTCGGCGGTGCCGTGCCAGAAGGCGGCGACGGCGACCAGGTGGCGGGCGAGACGCGCGTGGTCGCGGGTCTCGACTATGCGCTGCTGGTCGGCGAGGGCGGCAAGCAGCGCCCGCTCCGGGTCGGCCTCGTACGCGTACCCGGCCTCACCGGCGGCGGGACGAAGACCGAGCCCGGCCCCGTTCCGCAGCGTCGCGCGGCAGCGGGCGTGCGCGTACTGCACGCGGAAGAGTGCGCTGGCGTCGGTGCGGCGCACCAGGTCGGCGGGGCGCTCGCCTGTCGCGGCGACCCAGGCGGCGACGTCCCGGGCGGGCGCGTCCGGCCCGCTCGTGTCGGGGCCCGCGAGGGCGGCGACCAGCGCGGATCTGCCTGCCGCGTCGAGCGTGACGTTGAGGAAGCCCGGTCCGGATATCTCGACGGCACCGATCCCGTCGGCCCGGGCGACGCGTTCGCCGACGCGGCGCGCCAGCAGCGCGCCGTCCTGCCCGGCCGCGCGCGCAGCGCGCAGCACGGCACCGGTGGCGTAGTCGCCGTCGCCCCGCCGCGGGGGCGACTCGATCACCAGCCTCCCGGCGGCCCCGGCATCACCGACTGCGCCGCGCAGCGCGTGCTGCACGGTGCGGGAAAGCTGGGCCGGTGTCACGCCCACCAGCGTATGGGAGAGGGGACGGGGGCGCGCGACCCGGTTTCGCCGGGTGGGACGGAGGCGCCCGCCGCTACCGGCCGGGGAGTCTGCCCAGGGGTAACGCGGACGGCCGGTCGCCGGGGGCCCGGTCGGACGCCCGGCGCACGCCGCCCCGCTCCGCGCCACCGGTCTCCGACGCACGGCCGCCGCTCGCGAGCCGCCGCACCGTCTTCACCAGCGCCGCCGGCTCGAAGGGCTTGGGGAGTACCGCGTCGACCCGCGCCCGGTTTCCCGCGTCCAGCTCGTCGGGCCGGCACGCCGACACCAGGGCGAGCGGGATGCGGCAGGTGCGTGGATCGGCGCGCAGCCGCTCCGCCGCGCGCAGGCCGTCGAGCCGCGGCATCACCACGTCGAGCGTGATCACGTCGGGGCGCGTCCGGTGCACCGTCTCCAGACACTCGGCACCATCGGCCGCGGTCACGACCTCGAAGCCCTCCAGCTCCAGGTTGACCGTGATCAACTGCCGGATGATCGTGCTGTCGTCCACGACGAGCACCCGGCCGGACACGCCCTGCACTCTTCGAGAGTAGGCGCGGCGGGCGCGCTGCGTCCCGGTTTTGCCCGGTTCCACCCGCACGGGGGCGGGCCGGGGCTTGCCGCGCGCCCACCCGTGACGCCGGCCGTCAGCGGCTCACCGCCCGCTCCGGCGAGTCGTCCAGGGCGAACGAGCCGTAGCCCGGGCGTCCGGCGCGCTCGTACGTGCAGTACAGGGCGCCGGTGCTCAGCCGCCGGGTGCCGGTGAGCCGCATCGCTGCAGGTGCCGTGCCCTCGGCGAACAGCCGCTTGCCGGTGCCCAGCACCACAGGCTCGAGGAACAGGCGGTACGCGTCGATCAGGTCGTGCCGCTGGAGGGTCCGTACGAGGTTGCCGCTGCCCTGCACGTTGATCTCGCCGGCGGAACGCTCCTTGAGCGCGGCGACCTCCGCCACGAGCTCGCCGCGGAGGAGGTGGGAGTTGTGCCACTCCACCTCGCCCAGCGTCCGCGAGGCCACGTACTTCGGCATGGCGTTCAGCCTGGTCGCCAGCGGGTCGTCCTCGTCAACGATCCGCGGCCAGTGCGCGGCGAAGATCTCGTACGTGCGGCGGCCGAGCAGGAGGGACTCCATGCCGGCGAACTGCTCGACGACGATCCGGACGAGGTCCTCGTCGGCATAGGGAACCGACCAGCCGCCGTGGGGGAAATCGCCCTCACGGTCCTCGTCCGGACCGCCGGGAGCCTGCATGACGCCGTCCAGCGTCAGGAACGTCGAGACGACCAGCTTGCCCATGATCTCCTCCTCGGGTGAGCTTCCCTACCAGGAGAGACGGTTCCGCGGCCGGGAACTCACCGCCGGTCGCGCCTGGGGGTGCACCCCGGACAACCCGTTCCGGCCCACCCCCGCGGAGCTGGTAGTGTTCTTCCCGTCGGCACGCACAGCGCGCCACGCCCCCGTAGCTCAGGGGATAGAGCAACGGCCTCCGGAGCCGTGTGCGCAGGTTCGAATCCTGCCGGGGGTACTCCGCCTCAACCAGCATGATCATGCAGTTGACCAGCGCAGATACCTGAAACGAAGAGCGGGACTCAGTCTCACTGAATCCCGCTCTTCGTCGCTGCTACGCACTGCTTGCGATAGACCTGCGCTAGACCTCAACGGACAACGGCGAGTGACTCGCCTAGTCACCGTCGTCGGGCCAGTCCAGCTCCCTCACGATCTTCTGGTTCCTAACCTCTTCTTGGCCGTGGATGCAGCCCTCATAGTTGCGATGGATGACCTCCGGCGAGTTTCTTACCCGCCGGGCAACTCTGCCACCGGGACGCCAGCGTTCAGCCACGTCGAGATGCAGGTGTGCCGCAGGTCGTACGGACGCTGGCCCAACGGCGAGGATTCAAGCGCCGACGGGAGAGCGTACTCTCGGGCGTCCCTCCAAACTCGCCAATGCGTGCTGCTACAGTACTGAACTTGAATGAGTCATGTCGTAGGTTGTAGGTCGAGTTCCAGGCCGGTCTCGGTGAGGCAGCCGTCGATGAGGTGCGGGTGGTACTGGAGCGACTTCAGTCGGCGCTTGACGGCCTGGACGAGCTGGTCGAGGTTGGCTGCCGCGAGGTTGCCGAGGTCGCGCTTGACCAGGGACCAGATGCCTTCTTGGGGGTTGAGGTCCGGGGCGTAGGTGGGCAGGTGGACGACCGTGATCCAGTGGGCATTGATCGTGAAGAACTCCCGCAGCGGTGCGACTTTGTGGATGCGGGCGTTGTCCCAGATCAGCACGATCGGTCCGCCGAGCTGTCTGTGTGCGCGTATGAGCAGGTCCCGGAAGTCGCGCCAGGAGAAGCCCTTCGTCTCGTCGATGCGGCCGCGGTAGGTGTGCAGGGCGTAGAACGTTCGTGAACGGCGGCCGGGCTTGTAGCAGGTCAGGCCCGCCATCGAGACGCGTCCCGAGCCGCGACCACGGACCCGCACCACGGGGGTCTGGCCGATGTGTCCCCAAGTCCTCGCGCGCGGCGGCGTCATCGACTGTCCGGCTTCGTCTTCGAAGACGATCCAGGCGTCGCGGGCCGCCGCCGTCGTTTTACCTGTGGCCGGACCTCCTTCTTCCACATCGCGACCGCTTCGTCGTCACGCTCGATCGCGCGCCGGGCGGGCTGCTGCCAGGACCAGCCGAGCCGCTTGAGGAGCACCCATGTGCCTTCGACGGTGTAGGTGAGGTGGAACAGCCGGCCGATGAGTGTCTTGATCCGGGCGAGGGTCCAGCGCTGATCGGCCCAGCCATGCGCCAGCGGTCCGCGTTCCAGTTCCCGCTCCAGCCGCCCGACCTGCACGAGGGAGAGCCGCGGTCGTCCCGGAGACCCCTTCGACGCCACTCCGGCCGCACCCTGCTCACGCCACCTCTGCCGCCAGCGCTGCACAGACCGCACGGTTATGCGCAGGTCAGCCGCAATCTGAGCGCTCTTCTCCCCTGCCTCGAAACGCTCTACAGCCTCCAGCCGTAACCGCTCCCGC